>JBARAD010000325.1:0-2750 GCA_049791675.1 Chryseosolibacter sp. | reverse complement strand
ATTTAGCAGAATTTTTAGGCACCATGCTTCTTACCTTACTGGGAAATGGCGTGGTTGCAGGCGTCCTTCTCCGGGATTCCAAAGCGGAGAACGCGGGCTGGCTCACCATTGTCCTGGGCTGGGGCCTCGCCGTCACGCTCGCGATATACGCAGTCGGAAGGATCAGTGGGGCGCACATAAACCCTGCGGTGACACTCGCCCTTTTTGTCAACGGTGATTTTCCCGGTGATCAGGTTGCCGGATATATGCTCGCCCAGTTCGCCGGAGCATTCGCCGGATCGGTCTTAATGTACCTCCATTACCTCGGCCATTGGCCGCGCACGGAAAGTCCTGCCGTGAAACTCGGCATCTTCTGTACCGGACCGGCTATCCGCGCCGCTGTTCCGAATCTTATCAGCGAGATCATCGCGAGTGTTGTGCTTGTTCTGGCACTGCTGTTCATCGGCGCAAACAAATACTATGAAGGACTTAACCCGCTTCTCGTCGGCGCGCTGATCGTTTCGATCGGCCTCAGTCTGGGTGGAACAACAGGATTTGCCATCAATCCTGCAAGGGATCTCGGCCCACGTCTGGCGCATTTTATTCTCCCCATTCCCGGCAAAGGGTCTTCCGACTGGTCTTATAGCTGGATCCCGATCGTAGGGCCTTTTATCGGCGGAGTATTGGGTGCATTATTGTTCAAAGTATTATTCGTCTAATCTATGGCCTCGAAATATATCATTGCCCTGGACCAGGGCACTACCAGTTCACGTGCCGTTCTTTTCGATCAGCAGGGCAGTATCAAGGGCATCGCTCAACAGGAGTTCCGCCAGATATTCCCGCAATCCGGATGGGTCGAGCACGATCCTAAGGAAATACTCAATACCCAGGTCGGCACTTTGTATAAACTGATCAAGGAACAATCAGTGGATGTTGCTTCCATCGCCGCTATCGGTATCACCAATCAGCGGGAAACGACCATTGTCTGGGACCGCACTACGGGAGAGCCTGTTTACAACGCGATCGTCTGGCAGGACAAACGCACGGCGCCGATATGCGAAGCGCTCAAGGCCAAAGGACTCGAATCGTACGTGCGCCAGAACACAGGTCTGGTGATCGACTCATATTTCTCAGGCACCAAGGTTAAATGGATCCTCGATAACGTGCCAGGGGCGCGTGCGAAAGCCGACAAGGGCGATCTGGCATTCGGAACGGTAGATACGTGGCTGATCTACAACATGACGGGAGGAAAAGTGCATGTGACCGATTACACCAATGCATCACGCACGTTGTTTTATAATATCCGTGACCTGAAATGGGATAAGAAACTTCTGGAGGCCCTCGACATTCCCGAGTCCATGTTGCCTGAAGTTAAACCTTCCGCCTCACATTTTGCCGACTTCAAAATCGAAGGCAAAACGATACCGATCACTGGCATCGCGGGTGATCAGCAGGCCGCTCTCTTCGGCCAGGCGTGTTTCAAACCCGGCATGGCTAAGAACACCTATGGCACAGGTTGTTTCATGCTGATGAATACGGGGGAGCATGTGCAACTATCCAACAATGGTCTTGTCACAACCATCGCCTGGGGACTGGACAATAAAGTGGAATATGCGCTTGAAGGCAGTGTGTTCATAGCAGGCGCCGCTGTGCAATGGCTGCGCGACGGCCTGCACCTTATCGATCAATCAAAAGACTCGGAATATTTCGCTGCCAAGGCCCTGGGCTCAAATGACGTATATGTGGTTCCTGCGTTCGCCGGATTGGGCGCGCCGTATTGGGATATGTACGCGCGCGGCGCCATCTTCGGATTGACGCGTGACACCGGTAAAGATCATATTATCAAGGCTACGCTGGAGTCGCTTGCCTATCAGACAAAGGATGTACTGAACGCCATGCAGGAAGATTCAGGACTGAAACTGAAAAGTCTGAAGGTGGACGGCGGCGCATGCGCGAATAATATTCTGATGCAATTTCAGGCCGACATCCTCGGAACCGAGGTTGACCGTCCGGAGGTTATTGAATCGACTGCGATGGGAGCTGCATACCTCGCCGCCATCCAGATCGGACTTTGGAAGAAAGAGGATATCGAAAAGAACAGACGGATAGAAAAATGTTTCAAACCTCAAATGGAGGAAGTTACGCGAAAGAAACTTTACGACGGCTGGACGAAAGCGGTAAAGCGAACAATGGGGTGGCTCGAATAATTCAATCTTCGCGCAAGGTCGGCTGAAAGGGCAGCGATATGAATTGTGCGGAGGTATCATTTCAAAGAAACAAACCGAAGGGAAATGAATCTCATTTCCCTTTCGGTTTTCAAGAGAGGGTCATCAAGTTTTCTACTCTGCGTCCGGATAGCGCAGCACAGAGAATTTTCCTTCGGTGATCTTTACGGTAGCTCCGGTGGGGGCTTTATTCACATCCTGCACCTGGAATGTTCCAGAAAAAGTGCCTTCGATCACGCCGCCTACGGCTTCATATTTGGTGACATTTATTTTGACGTCTCCAGTCGCTCCGGCCAGTCCGCCACTCCAGTAATAGATGGTGCTGTTGGAAATTTTCCGTTCAATCGTTATGGCAACCTCATCCGTCTGATCGCGCACGCCGGTGGTGTTGCCCGGGAAGATGAAGCCCAGGTAAATTTCGTCGACAAGATCATCCACCACCGCGAGCGTAACATCATTAAAGGGGTAATAGACACCCATGTTCATCATCTGGGTGTTTTTATTGGAAAGGACTGTAAACAGTTGATTATTCAATCCGTCGCCGGT
>JBARAD010000324.1:0-16299 GCA_049791675.1 Chryseosolibacter sp. | reverse complement strand
TAAATCTTGAATCTTAAATCTTAAATTTTAAATTTTAAATCTCGAAGTATGCCCCAAGTCCTCTTCAGGGATTTAGGGCACGCGACAATAAAAAACACAAATAGTATACATGGAAACACTACTTCGCATCGCCATTCAGAAATCAGGACGCTTGCAGGATGGCTCGCTGGATCTGCTGAAGGAAAGCGGGTTGTCATTCAGCAATGGCAAAGATCAACTCAAAACGCAGGCGCGAAATTTTCCTGTCGAGGTGCTCTTCCTGCGCGATGACGATATCCCGCAATACGTTGAAGACAAAGTCGCCGACATCGGCATCGTCGGCGAAAATATCTTTGCTGAAAAGCAAAAGTCAAATCAGGTCGTAAGACGTCTTGACTTTGCCAAGTGCAGGTTGTCGATTGCCGTACCGCGCGCTGAGAACTACGACGGCGTAAGATCCCTGCAGGGAAAAAACATTGCCACCAGCTATCCGAACATTGTGAAAAAATTCCTGGCACAGCACAACGTGGAGGCTGGTATCCATGAGATCAGCGGCTCCGTGGAAATCGCTCCGGGCATAGGCCTGGCGGATGCGATCTGCGATATTGTCAGCACGGGAAGCACGCTGCTGAGCAACGGCCTTAAAGAAGTTGAAGTCGTCATGCAATCAGAGGCCGTAGTGATCGCCGGCAACGACCTGAGCGTCGAAAAACAAAATATCCTGGACAAGTTGCTTTTCAGGATCAGCGCCGTTCAGAAAGCGAGAAACAGCAAATACATTCTGTTGAACTGCCCGAACGAATCCATCGAAAAGATAACGTCGGTGATACCAGGAATGAAGAGTCCCACGATCATTCCGTTGGCGCGTCCGGGATGGAGCTCACTTCATTCTGTGGTGGATGAAAATGATTTCTGGGAACGGATCGACCAGCTTCGCTCCTTTGGCGCCGAAGGAATCCTTGTCGTGCCGATTGAAAAAATGATAGTTTGATCTTCAACACTGACATCATACCATGAACGTCTTCAAGAATCCGGGAAAGGAAATATGGAAAGATCTTACGCAGCGCCCGCAGCTCGAGCTGGGCTTTCTGGAAAGTTCTGTCCGCAATATTTTGAACCGCGTTAAAAAATCCGGCGACCAGGCTTTGCGCGAACTGACACTTCAATTTGATAAGGTGGGTGTGGATTCGCTCGAAGTGTCAGGATCAGAAATTGAGGAGGCGCAGAAGCGGGTTCCTGAAGATTTAAAAAAAGCCATTCAGGCGGCTGCGGCGAATATCACAAAATTCCACAGCGCACAGAAGCGGGATATCCAGGTGGTTGAAACCATGCCTGGCGTGAAGTGCTGGCGAAAGGCGGTACCCATTACAAGAGTCGGCATCTATATCCCCGGTGGTACAGCGCCCTTGTTTTCTACGGTCCTGATGCTCGGCATACCCGCGACCCTTGCCGGATGCTCGGAGATCATTCTCTGCACGCCACCTTCCAGGGACGGAAAGATCGACTCGACCATCCTCTTTGCCGCGTCACTGGTGGGTATCAGGAGAATATTCAAGGTGGGTGGCGCCCAGGCCATCGCGGCCATGACCTATGGAACGGAAAGCATTCCCAACGTTTATAAGATCTTTGGTCCGGGGAATCAATACGTAACAAAAGCCAAACAACTCATCACAGAAGAAGGCGTTGCCATCGATATGCCGGCGGGTCCCTCTGAGGTACTTGTTCTTGCGGATGGCACCTGCAATCCGTCCTTTGTGGCGGCGGACCTGCTGTCACAGGCAGAACACGGTGAGGACAGCCAGGTAATGCTGGTGTTGCTCGGGGAATCAATGCTCGACGCCATCAGGAAAGAGATCGGCCGTCAGCTCGAAGCGCTGCCCCGCAAGCCCATTGCGGAAAAATCACTTGCGCACAGCCGTGCCGTGATTTTTGAATCGGAAGCAACAGCCATCGATTTTACGAATGAATATGCTCCTGAACACCTGATCATCAATACCGCCAATGCCGAATCGATCGCCGACAGGATCGTCAACGCCGGATCAGTCTTCATCGGTAACTTTTCTCCCGAAGCGATTGGCGATTACGCATCCGGAACAAACCACACGCTTCCCACCAACGGATATGCAAAAGCCTATGCCGGTGTGTCGCTTGAGAGTTTCCTGAAGTACATCACCTATCAGCAACTTTCCGAGGCAGGCATCCGGAACCTCGGCCCGTTTGTAGAAAAAATGGCGGCGGCAGAAGCGCTCACGGGACATCAGCGCGCCGTCGGTATCAGACTCGAGAATCTATCCTAATATTCATGACATGTCTGCAAAGAAAAAATCTTCCATCGATATCAATGCCCTTGTAAGAAGGAATGTGCTCAACATGAAACCGTATTCATCCGCACGGGATGAGTTTCATGGCGAGGCAGAGGTCTTCCTTGACGCCAACGAAAACCCCTACCCTTCCCCCTACAACCGGTATCCCGACCCGCTGCAATGGAAGGTGAAAGAAAAACTGGCTGAATTGAAAGGTGTCAGGCCGACACAGATATTTCTCGGCAATGGAAGCGACGAACCGATCGACCTGATCATCCGCGCCTTCTGCGAGCCCAACCAGGATTCAATTCTGATAACAGAGCCAACGTACGGCATGTACAAAGTATGCGCCGAGGTGAATGCAGTCAATGTGCAGCAGGTGTTGCTGACACCGGAATTCGACCTGGACCTGGATGCCATTCCCAATACCTTCGATGCCACCACGAAAGTGATCTTTTTGTGCAGTCCCAATAACCCGACCGGTAATCTTCTCAACAGAGAAAAGATCGTAGAGGTGCTGAAAAGGTTTTACGGACTTGTTGTCATCGACGAAGCGTATATCGACTTCACAAAAAGCAAGAGCTTTATTCATGAGCTGAAGAAATATCCGAACCTCGTGGTGCTGCAGACATTCTCAAAAGCCTGGGGCCTGGCGGGCCTGCGCCTGGGAATGTGTTATGCTTCCGAGGAGATCATCAGCATCCTGAACAAGATAAAATATCCGTACAATGTGAACATCCGGACACAGGAGCTGGCCATGGACGCCCTCGACAATGTATACCGGAAAGATATCTGGGTCGATGAGATCCTGAAGGAGCGGGCCATACTGGAACGCGAGCTCGGCAAGCTGAGGATTGTTGACCATGTATTCCATTCGGATGCGAACTTTGTGCTGGTCCGGGTAAAGGATGCCCAGTCGACGTACCAGTACCTTACTGACCACCGCATCATTGTACGCGACCGCTCGAAGGTAAATTTATGTTACAATTGTCTGCGGATAACCGTTGGCACACCGGAAGAAAACAAAAGACTACTTGAAGCACTGAGACCATTATGAAGAAAGTATTATTTATAGACCGCGATGGTACGATGATCATCGAGCCGCCTGATGAACAGATCGACAGCCTTGAAAAACTGGAATACTATCCGGGAGTCTTTACCTGGCTGGGGCGTATTGCCAGGGAAACCGATTATGAGCTGGTCATCGTGACAAACCAGGATGGACTCGGCACGGAGCGGTTTCCGGAAAATACTTTCTGGCCGGCGCAGGACAAGATCATCAAGACCTTCGGGAATGAGGGCGTGAGATTTTCACAGGTCTTCATCGACCGTTCAATGCCGCACGAGAACCTGCCTACCCGAAAGCCCGGTATCGGAATGCTGCAAGAATTCTTCAACGGCAGCTACGATCTGAAAAATTCATTTGTGATCGGCGATCGCCTCACCGATGTACAGCTGGCGAAGAACCTCGGCAGCAAGGGCATATTACTCAATGACGGAAGCCTGCTCGGCAAGTTGGAAGAACAGGGTCTCGCAGATCATTGTGCGTTGACCTCGACCCGCTGGGAAGATATTTACAAGCTATTGACGACACCCTCACGGAAAGCAAGTGTTCATCGCAAGACCAAAGAAACCGATATCAGAATCGATATCAACCTCGATGGCGAGGGGAAATCGAAGATCAGCACCGGCCTGGGATTTTTTGACCACATGCTTGACCAGTTGTCAAGGCACGGCAACATTGACCTGGAGATCGAGGTGAAGGGAGACCTTCATATCGACGAGCACCATACGATAGAAGATACAGCCCTCGCGTTAGGGGAAGCATTCCTGAAAGCGTTGGGCGACAAGCGCGGTATCGAGCGTTACGGATTTTGCTTACCAATGGACGATTGTCTGGCCCAGGTAGCGATCGACTTTGGCGGAAGGCCGTGGCTGGTTTGGGAAGCAGCGTTCAAGCGCGAGAAGATCGGGGAAATGCCGACGGAGATGTTCTATCACTTCTTCAAATCGTTTACAGACACCTCGAAGTCAAACCTCAATATCAAAGCCGAAGGCACGAATGAACATCATAAGATTGAAGCCATTTACAAGGCGTTTGCCAAATCTGTCAAGATGGCTTTGAGGAAAGAAGGTAACCAGTTGCCAAGTACCAAAGGAGTATTGTAACATGAATCTCGTAATCATTAAATATAACGCCGGCAATATTCAATCAGTCTCTTTTGCACTGGAGCGGTTGGATGTCGACTTTACAATAACCGACGATCCGGAAGCGATTGAGAAGGCCGACAAGGTAATTTTCCCGGGTGTTGGCGAGGCAAGCACCACAATGCAATACCTTCGTGAAAGGAAGCTCGATTCCCTCATCAGGAAATTAGAACAGCCTGTACTGGGCATCTGTCTCGGCATGCAGTTGATGTGCAAGCATTCCGAAGAAGGCGATACGGACTGCCTCGGGATCTTTGATGAAGAAGTAAGAAGGTTCATTCCACAAGGAGACATGAAAGTGCCGCACATGGGATGGAACCAGCTTACGCTGACCGATCGCTGGCTCGACCCGAAGCTGGACAATCAGAATGCCTATTTTGTGCACAGTTATTATGTTCCGGTAAATCCATACACCGCTGCCGTGACGGACTATATTGTTCCGTTCAGTGCAGCGATGCACCGCGACAATTTCTACGCGGTTCAGTTTCACCCGGAGAAGTCGGCGCTGGCAGGAGAACTGGTTTTAAAAAGCTTTTTGAACTTATGAGGATCATACCAGCGATTGACATTATCGACGGAAAATGCGTACGCCTGACACAGGGCGACTATGCGCAAAAGAAAGTATACAATGAGAACCCGCTTGAAACTGCAAAGCGCTTTGAGGACGCCGGATTGCAACACCTGCATCTGGTAGACCTCGACGGAGCAAAGGCAGGTAAAGTCATCAACTGGAACGTGGTCGAATCGATCACAAAGCATACAAGTCTGAATGTAGATTTTGGGGGTGGCATTAAAACCGATGAAGAAATAAGCAAGTTGTTTGAATCCGGTGTGAAACAGGTGAACCTCGGGAGCATCGCTGTTAAAGATCGGGATCTTGTTCAGCGTTGGATTGAAAATTATGGGGCAGGTCAGATTATCCTGAGCGCAGACGTCAAGAACGAAAAAATTGCGATCGGCGGGTGGCTTGAGGATTCAAGCATCTCCCTATATGATTTTGTCCGTGATTATCTTAGAAAGGGGATCCGATACATTACCTGTACCGATATCAGCACCGATGGGATGTTGCAGGGGCCGAACGTAGCATTGTATAAAAAACTGCTGGACACATTCCCTGACATAAAATTGATTGCCAGCGGCGGCGTGAGCGGGATCAACGATCTCCGCGACCTCCAGAAAATCAACGTCGACGGCGTGATCGTAGGCAAAGCGATCTACGAAGGCCGGGTTTCCCTCTCAGACCTGTGCCCATTAACACCTTAACACCTTAACACATTAACACATTAACACATTAACCATCATGCTGACGAAACGCATCATCCCCTGCCTCGACATAAAGGATGGCCGCACCGTGAAAGGTGTTAACTTTGTTAACATCCGCGACGCGGGCGATCCGGTGGAACTGGCGGCCCTGTATGCGCAACAAGGCGCCGATGAGCTTGTATTCCTCGACATCTCTGCCACGGATGAGGCGCGCAAAACATTTGCCTCACTTGTGAAGGATATTGCGCGGCATATCAACATACCGTTCACCGTGGGTGGCGGTATCAGCAGCGTTGGCGATGTGGCGCCGTTGCTGGAGGCGGGAGCAGATAAGGTGAGTGTCAACTCGGCGGCGGTAAAAAATCCGGAGTTGATAGACGAATTGTCGAAGGCGTTCGGATCTCAGTGTATTGTCCTTGCCGTCGATGCGCGGAAGGTAGACAATCATTGGGTGGTGCATACGCATGGTGGCAAAAGGCCGACGGACAAAAAGCTGTTCTCCTGGGCGAAAGAAGGACAGACACGTGGCGCGGGCGAAATTTTATTCACAAGCATGGATCACGACGGAACCAAGAAGGGATTTGCCATCGATGCGCTGCACAAGCTTCATGATCTGCTGACCATCCCTGTGATCGCTTCCGGCGGTGCAGGCGAGCCCGGGCACTTCATGGACGCCTTCATCCTCGGCAAAGCCGACGCAGCGCTGGCGGCGAGCATCTTTCACTTCGGAGAAGTAAAGATCCCGGACCTGAAAGCGTATCTGAAAGAAAGGAATATTGATATCAGGATGTAATTGATCCATTGCCGCGGGCTTCAACCCGCGGAAAAAAATAAACAACAAACGGCTTTACCCCAAAAAAGAGTTGCCAACCACTGACCGAAATTTATTGAGATGATTAACGCCAGCCAGATAGACTTTGCCAAGCAGAACGGACTTGTTCCCTGCATCATTCAGGATATCACTACCAATGTTGTGCTCATGCTCGGATTCATGAACGAAGAAGCCTTCAGCAAGACACTGGATGAAAAGAGAGTGACCTTCTTCAGCCGCAGCAAGAATCGTCTGTGGACAAAAGGAGAAACCTCCGGCAACTTCTTTCATTTGGTAGACATCCTGCTGGATTGCGACCATGATACCCTGCTGGTAAAAGTAAATCCCGAGGGACCCGCCTGTCACACCGGCGCAGACACTTGTTTCAATGAAACCAATAGCACATGGAATGTGTCCTCCCTGGAGAAGATCATCCGGGACCGCAGGGCCAATCCGAAGAAAGGATCTTACACCACTACCCTGTTTGAATCCGGTATCAATAAAATGGCGCAAAAGGTAGGCGAAGAAGCCGTCGAGCTCGTCATCGAAGCAAAAGACGACAGCAAAGAATTATTTCTCAACGAAGCTGCCGACCTGATGTATCATTACCTCGTATTGTTGAATGCGAAGGGGTTTTCGCTTGGCGATGTTGAGGAGATTCTGAAGGAACGGCATAAGAAGTAGAAGGGCGCCGGGTGGCAGGTTCCCGGGTGGCAAGTTCCCGGAATTCAATTGCGCACACAAGCTTAAATGCTGGTTCAACACCCTATGCTACAACTGAACCCAGCCGACCAACGTCATTGACGAAGGAGCAAATTAATGGTATATTCTCATCAACGTTGGCATCGGTGGAACCATACTGAAGCGGAAAAAATTCTACTCCTGCTTGCAATCTGCCCATTACGCGAAAGCATTCAACGTTCCATACCGAATGCCCGAAGGGATTTCAACCATCATCCTGAGGCTATATGGAAACAAGAAAGATTGTTATCATCGGCGCTGGAATTTCCGGATTATCAGCAGGAATATATGCCAGACTAAATGAATATGATGTCACAATCCTGGAAATGGGACAACACGCAGGTGGCGTCTGTACGTCGTGGCGTCGCGACGGCTATTACGTCAATGGATCGCTGCATTGGCTCATCGGATCCGCGCCCGGATCAGAAGTGCATGATATGTGGAAACAGCTCGGCGTGATCGAGGACAGCAAATTCTATTATCACAATAGCTTTGTTGAATACCGCGATCTGGAGGGGACAGATGTGCATTTTTATACTGACATTGATAAATTAAGACAGCATTTTTCAGACATCTCCCCGCAAGACAGTGATGTCATTGAGGAACTCTGTTCAGGCGTCAGGACGCTTGCAGAGGATGACTTGCCCTTTGGCAAATCATTTGAACTACTCACCGCCTGGGACTGGACCAAATTCATGCTCAATAATTTCCCTGTTATCATGGCGATGGGCAAGTTCACCCAAATGACCGTCGGGGATTTCGCGGAAAAATTCCGTTCCCGCGTGCTAAAGGCCGCGCTGGAAAATTTCTGGTCACGGGATATGTCGATGATCTTCTTTTTGCTCCAGCTGGCTTTTGCCAGTAAAAAATACGCGGGCTACATGCTCGGAGGATCCGGAGAATTTACAGACAAACTGGTCAGGCGCTTTACGACGCTCGGGGGCAGATTAACCTTTGGGCAAAAAGCCGCGCGGATTCTCATTGATGGCAATACGGTCATCGGTGTGGAGACTTCCGATGGCGCAAAACATTTTGCGGACTATGTCATTGCGGCCTGTGATGGCAGGACTGTTCTTTTTGACATGCTGGATGAAAAATATATAGACCATAGAACGCGGCGCGCGTATCAGAGTTTTCACACCTTCCCATCCTTAATCTATTTCTCCGGCGGGATAAACAGGACCTTTGACGACGTACGATCCTCCATCATGGGATTAAATCTTCCCTTAAGAAAACCTGTAAAGGCAGGAAACCACATTCATTCGCGCGCGTCGTTCCAGCTATACAGTTTCGATCCGCAGCTCTCACCGCCGGGAAAAACGCTGATCACCGCGATGTTGCATACCGACTACGACTACTGGAAAAGTCTGTATGATGAAAGCCTGGAGAAATATCATGCGGAACAGGCGTCCCTGTGTGATCAGATCATTAAAAATCTAGAGCCCCATTTTCCCGGAATCACCGCCCTGGTTGAATTTACAGATATGGCAACACCCATCACCTACCAAAGCCTGACAGGAAACTACAAGGGCAGCTATGAAGGATGGTTGCCCACACCTGAAGCGCTGAGGACCAATCTTCCGTCGCACTTTAAAACGCTGAAAAACTTTTACATGGCAGGGCATTGGGTGAAGCCGGGAGGAGGCATGCCGCCCGCGGCCTTTTCTGGCAGGGACGCTATTCACCTCATCTGCAGGGACGAAAAAAGGCACTTCAATACAGAAGATTTATCGACAGTATCTGTTTAAATTGGGCGTTAAGAACCTTAAACCGCGGGCGCAAATGCCGGACCGTAACAGGACCGGCATGACGAACCGGAAATCACATTAACTTTCGAAGTTGAAACAATACGACCTGAAAACCGGCCTCTTCAGCAAACACAGGAAACTGATCTTAACCGAGCATTATGTCGAATTCGAAAATATTGGCTTGAAGGAAGACACCTTCAAAAGATTAAACAAAGAAGACATCAAAGATTTCAAACACGGGATGGACTGGATCGTCTGGTATCGCGTCGTGGTCGGCCAGCATTTCTCCATTACATTTAAAGACAAGCGGAATAATGAATTGAAAATATTCTTTAAGAATTATTTTGGTCTCAATAAGCACTATTTTAACCTTTACGCGGCGATTGTCGATGACATCTGGAGGTATTACCATCAGGGCATTGTAAACGCGCACCTTGAAAAACTCCATCATGACGAAGCACTGAGCCTCAAAGGATTGAAGCTGAACAAAAGAGGAGTTGAAATGGGAAAAGATAAGCCATTTCTGCCATGGTCCAATATCATGATCAAGGAATACGACAGCTACTTTGCGGTCTATGATAAAGACAAACCCGCATTGCACACAAGGATCAGTTACAATGAATATGAAACGGAAACACTTTGGGGCGCCATGATGGCAATTTTGCAACAAAGCGCCGGGAAGGAATAAAACCACCAGGCCGGCCGCGTGCTTGCCGTCCCCACCCCAAACCGCCATCAACCGGACACGGAACGCACCAACCGTTTCATGCAAAAAGGCTGGAGAAAATTCATTGAATATTGTAAATTATAAGGCATAAACAGTAAAATCCATCAACTGAATTCTCCATCACCATGACAAAAAGAAGAAGTTTTATCAAACAAAGTTTGGTGGGCGCGGCGGGCGTCGCCATCGGGCTCAACGCGAAATCCTATGGGTCCATCATGGGTTCGAATGACCGCATCAACCTGGCTGTGATCGGCATCCGAAACCAGGGAAGTTTACACATCGAGTCCTTCTGTAAACTGAAAGACAGCCATAACGTAAGGATCAAAACACTTTGCGATACCGATGAACAACTGTTCCCGTCCCGTACAAAAATCGTGATGGACAAAACCGGCGCCAAGCCGCAAACGGAATGGGACATGGAAAAGGTACTGGCGGATAAAGATATCGATGCGGTTTCCATCGTTACACCCAACCACTGGCACGCGCTGGCTACTGTCTGGGCATGCCAGGCGGGAAAACATGTCTATGTTGAAAAGCCTGCCATGCACAATATCTGGGAAGGCAAGAAAATGATCGAGGCAGCGCGCAAATACAATAGAATTGTGCAGGTGGGCCTCAACAACCGTTCCAACGCGGGTGTAAGAGAAGCAATGAAGTTCCTTCATGAAGGAGGCATTGGCGAGGTCTACATGGCCCGCGGAATCTGCTATAAGGGACGCGACTCTTTCGGCATGGCCAAAGACAGTACACCCCCTGCGACATTTCATTACGACCGGTGGTTAGGTCCCGCTCCCTACCGTCCCTACAATGAAAAACGCAGTCACTACAATTTCCACTGGTACTGGGATACCGGTAACGGCGATATCGGGAACACCGGACCTCACCAGTTTGACCTTGCGCGCTGGGGCCTCAATAAGAATGAACATCCGGAATCCATTTATTCAAACGGCGGCCTCTACGGTTTCAACGATAACAACGCGCCCAAGACACCCGGCGTCATGGTGTACGGTGGAGTGGAAGCCTATGGGCATGATAAGACATCCCAGGAAACACCGAATACGCAAAGCGCCATTCTCAAATACAAGGACGGCAAGATGCTCGAGTTTGAAGTACGCGGCAGGTATAGCTACCGTGAATCAGGCCTTGGTATCGAAGTCGGGAATACCTTCTTCGGAAGTGAAGGTTACCTGGAACTGAACGGAGGGACCTGGAAGGCTTTCCGCAGACGCGAAAAAGAACCGTTTGCGTCATCGAAAGAAAACAACGACAGTGGCACCGAACATTGGGCAAACTTCCTCGATGGACTTCGCTCCGGCAAGAAAGAAACCCTTCACGGTGAATTGCATGACGGCGTGCTGTCGTCCGCGCTTCCGCTGCTTTGCAACATCTCCTATCGTGTGAATCGCCAGCTTAAAATTGAAGGCACCAATTTAAGCGATCTGAAAAAATTCGTAAACGATGCGGAGGCAGATGCGCTCCTGACAAGAGCATATCGCGCGCCCTACGTCGTACCGCAGGCGGTGTAACAGATACTATGGCATAACATGACCCGCTGTTAAGGCTATCCTTTCAGCGGGTCATTGATCAACGCTGCTCGTTCACCGACACCTCTTCGGAAACCGTAGGATAGATCTTCAGGTACGACAAACGGTATGTGACCGTTGTTTTCTTTTCGTTATAACTGTACGCTGCCTCGAGCAAGCCATCGGACTCAAACATGGAGAATACAAGCCGCTCACCATCAGGTTCGATGTGCGTATAGATGTATCCCCCGCCATCGGCCATCGCATCCAACTCCCCCATGATGGGAAAATGGTTGGCTTTTTTGTAACTGAGGGAGACTTCGATGAAATCACGGTTCGATGCCGGCCAGTCTTTCATGATCGCCACCTTGGCGTAGTTATCCTGACGCGCTACGATCCTGATGCGCTCGGCCCTGGAAAGGAATTTTTTGTTGCGTTTGGTGATCACACATGACACTGAATAAATGCCTTCGATGGAATAGCCGAACGACTTTCCAAAATACCGCTTCATCACATTTTCAAGATCCACTTCTTCGTAGATTGATTTTTTCATTTTCCCGTTGAACTGCGCCCTGGCACCAGTCGCACCCAGCGCAAGCAAGATGAATAAAAGAGAGGTCCGGATCATAGGTTATCCATTAAAAGTGTATATCCTCGTACAGCCCGCTCTTACTCGTTCTGCACGACAACTTTCCTTTCAGCGCTTCCGGCTTGAACAGTGACTTCCCCAACAGCATCCGCACACATTCCTGTATACCTTCCGTTACGGAAGGATGGGGATGCACACATTCCGCCAGCTCCTCAATTCCCTTGTCCATAAAGATCAGCAGCGCCACTGCCTGCATCGCACTCGACGCATGGTGACCGATGATCTTTAATCCCAGGATCTTCATCTCCTCATCGTTGGATACCAGAAGTTTGATGAACCCCTGTGTATTGCGCCTGGCGATCGCGCGCGGAATACAACTGTAATCCAGCGTTACGACCCTGTAGTCAATGCCTTTTTCGCGGGCACTGATCTCATTCAATCCCACCCCTGCAACTTCCGGGTGAAGAAACATGATGGTGCTGATGTTTTCATAAACCAATTTTCGCGCCGGATTTCCAAAGATCTTTTCAACGGCATGCCTCCCCTCGAGCTCTCCCACATTCACGAGAGAAATATCCGCCGTGATATCGCCGACCGCATAGATGTTGTCAATATTCGTCTGGGTCTCCTTGTCTTTAATACCCCGGCCGGTAAATTCAATCCCCAGGCTTTCGTCCCACAGTCCTTCAAAATTCGGCGTACGACCCACCGCCACCAATGCTTTCTCGACATTGAACTTCGCCTTTGAGCCATCGTTGTACTCCAGCTCATATTCCACACGTCCATTCCTGATCTCCATATGGATGAGCTTTGAATTCCGGTGGATCAGAATACCACTGTTCTCCATGTTGCGCTCAATCACCTTGACGACGTCGACATCCTCGAACGGAAGTATCCGGTCACCCTTATCGATGAGGTTCACCTTTGTTTTTCCAAAGGATGAAAAGATGGTAGCGAACTCACAACCGATCACCCCGGCTCCGACGATCACCATGCTTTCAGGGAAATCTTCCATGTTCTCGATGCCATCGCTGGTCATCACGACCTTTTCATCGATGGGAAGGTCCGGCAAATACCGTGGGCGGCTTCCGGTGGCGAGCACGATATAGTCGGCCCACACAACCTCCTCCCCCTTTTCCGTAATGACCTGCACTTCATTCTGGCTGAGCAGGCGCGCATTCCCGTTCTTGAAAGTCAAGAGGTGCGCGTGGCGTGAATCCTGCATCTGAAGCATATGATCTTCCAGCATCCCCTTGCGCTCCTGGATGGCATTGCGTACTTCCTGCTGTACTTCGCGGTAGCTCACATCCGGAATCTGGATATTGAATTTCTTCAGATTCTTCCTGAACGACGCCACTTCCCGTGACAATTCCCACCACGTTTTTGATGAAAGTGCTCCGTTTGTAACACCCGCGCCTCCTACCCGGTCCTTCTCAATCAGCAACGTTTTTTTCTTAAAATCCAGCGAACGCATCGCCGCGGCATAGCCCGAAGGGCCTGCACCAATGACAACCAGGTCGTATTTCTGCATAAATCGCTAAAAACAGGGGTTCTATTTACTATATACGACTTTTTTCGGGGGAATTCAAGGGCGTGAATCGTGAATAAAATCGTGAATCGTCAGTCGTGAATGGTGAGTGCATTATCAGCAGGCTGCATTTCATAGCCTATTGGTGAGTGGTCAGTGGTGAATGCGAGGACACAGGCTCGTGGGTTGTTAGCGGGATGGATTTCATCCCCGGGGCTGGTATGCAAACGTGAGTGATGAATGGTGAGTGGTGAGGACACGTTACTCATTTTGTTTTTCATAGCCGGGTGCCGTCTGACAGACCTTTGGATGGTGGCGTTGCGCATATACGTTAATCGTGAATGACTCCCGGAACCTAGAACACTCCGTCAGAAGCCAAACGCTAAAACCATCGTAAACGGTGACGGCATGGGTGGGTGGCTCAATGGTGAATGGTGGGATTTCGCCTATTGCCCTTATTTCTTTAGTTTTGAGACCATATTGTGAGTGACCCTTCAGCTGCTCCGAAGGGCGTTTCACCTACTGGCATCCATGGAACAAATCCTTGAATTAGATAAGAGACTATTTCTTGAGCTCAACGGTAGCTATCATAATCCATGGCTGGATCAGCTGATGATGTTTCTCAGCAGTACAGGAGCGTGGTTACCGTTGTATCTGTTTCTGCTATACCTCATCATCAGGCATTTCAAGAAAGACACGTGGATGGTACTACTCGCAATAGCATTCACAATCGTGCTCGCAGACCAGATCACAAGCTCGTTGATGAAACCTTTTTTTGAACGGTTAAGACCCACGCATGATCCGGAAATAGAAAGACTTGTTCATATCGTCAACCACTACAGAGGAGGTAAATATGGATTCGCCTCGAGCCACGCAGCGAACACTTTTGGCATTGCCACGCTGATGTGGCTTTTGTTTAAGAACTACAGACCCTGGATCGGGCTCCTTTTCCTCTGGGCACTGGCCGTCGGCTTCACCAGGATCTACCTCGGGGTGCACTTCCCCGGAGATATTCTCGTGGGCGATATCGTGGGATTCTTTTCCGCGCTCGCCAGTTACTTCCTCTTCGTGCTTTTGAAACAATACATGGATAACCGCAGGGGCTTATCCGCGGGAAGCTAAGATCTTTTGAACGTATTTACCGATGATGTCAAATTCCAGGTTCACGGTATCACCTGCACGCAATCTCCCAAAGTTGGTGTGTTCATATGTGTAGGGGATGATGGCTACCGAAAAGGCGCCGTCACGTGAATTGAAACACGTCAGGCTCACACCGTTCACGGTAATGGATCCCTTTTCAACCGTGATGTTTCCCGACGCAGGGTCATACTCAAACTGAAACAACCAGCTCCCGCCCTCCTCCTGAATGGACTGAACTGTTGCAGTCTGATCCACATGGCCCTGAACAATGTGACCATCAAACCTCCCGTTGCTGAGCATGCACCGTTCGAGGTTCAGCAGATCTCCCGGCCTGAGCGCCCCGAGATTGGATTTTTTCAAAGTCTCACCGATGGCCGTGACCCAGTGCATGTCACCATCTGTTTTAGTTACCGTGAGACAAACGCCGTCATGGGAAACACTCTGGTCGATTTTTAATTGGTTACTGATATCGCTTCTGATCCGGAAATGACGGTTTGTGCCAGAGGTTTCGATAGAAAGGATCTCTCCGACGGTCTCAATGATTCCTGTAAACATGACACAAATTAGCTCATAAAATGGGGAAAAATAAAGCGTTGATGTGTGAGGTGATAATGTGTTAGGGTGTATCTTCGGATATGGAGTTCGGAAAAATATCGGCTGAGGAACTGGATCGTATCAATTTTGATCTGCCTGCTGACCGGCCGGAAACGGTGAGGATACTGGGCGGAAAGAAAACTGAAAATCTTTCTGTCTTCGTGGGTTGTGCCAAGTGGGGCCGCAAGGACTGGATCGGAAAGATCTATCCGCGGGGCACAAAGGAGGACGATTTCCTACCGCTTTACGGCAAGCACTTCAACAGCATCGAGCTCAATGCCACGTTTTATAAGATCCCGTCCTTCAAGCAGGCTCAGGAGTGGAGCAGTAAAGTCGGAAAGAACTTTCTGTTCACGCCGAAGATCTCCAACAGCATCTCGCATATCCACCGGTTGAAGAATGTTGAAGAACGACTCGACTGGTTCCTGAAAGGCATCGCCGGTTTCGGAGAAAATCTGGGACCTGTTTTTCTGATGCTGCATCCTGGTATGGGACCAAAATCTATGGAGACGGTCGAAGCATTTATTCAAAAGATCCCCAAGGAGATCAGACTATTTATCGAACTACGTCATGAGGGGTGGTATGAAGATGCTTCCACCTTTGAGACAGTTTTTCAAATGCTGGAAAGAAACAGCACCGGCGCCGTGATTACGGATGTGGCGGGCAGGAGAGATTGTCTCCACATGCGGCTAACCACACCGGAGGCGTTCATCAGGTTCGTCGGCAATGACCTCCACCCTACTGATTACACCCGCGTGGATCAATGGATACAACGTATCAAAACGTGGATGGATTCCGGCCTTCAGCGCGTGTATTTTTACCTTCACGAAAATGAGGAAGTACATTCACCTGTCATCGCGCGGTACGCGGTTGAACAGTTCAACAAACACTGCGGCACTGCGTTGACGGAGCCGGTGTTTGTGGAGTAGGCATTAATTAATTAGGCATTAGTTAATTAGGCATTAGTAATTAGTAATTAGGCATTAGGCATTAGTAATTAGGCATTAGTAATTAGCCTTACCTTGTCATGTTATCCGATTATCAACCCTGAAAGGGTTCAATTTGAATAGCCCTGGGTTTCAACCCAGGGTTAAATGGAGTGCGTAAACAGTTTGCCCCAGGAAAATCATTTCCACGTACGCACT
>JBARAD010000323.1:0-6712 GCA_049791675.1 Chryseosolibacter sp. | reverse complement strand
CCTGGAGATCGGCCGGATACTAAAGGTGCCTTACACAGCAAAATCTGAAAAACGGCAGGTGGCCGGAGTGGTGCACACTGTCGCCGCCGGGGAGACACTGTATTCCATTTCGCGTGCGTATCAGGTATCCGCAGATGACATCAAATCATGGAACAACCTTTCCGGCAACGCGCTGGCAATAGGGCAGGAGCTTACCATCCGGAAATCAAATCCTAGCCCTACCGTTGTGTCGCAGCCGGCTCAGCGCGACAAACCCGCACCCGTTTCAAAAAAGGGCTATCACACGGTGCAGCCTAAGGAAACCTTATTTTCAATCGCAAGACAGTATGGAATATCCGTTGACGACCTGAAGGAGTGGAATCGCCTGGACGGCAGCCCCCTCAGCATCGGCCAGACACTTTTCGTTGCCAGGCCCGAACAGGGGCAGACTGTGGCGAAGGTGGAAGAAGCGCCTGTGCAAAAACCTGTGACACCGACGCCGCCTGTCCAGACACGCACTGAGGAAAAACAAACTTCCGAACCTGTCAGGAATAATCCCGTAGTCAGGAGTTCACCACCCGTTTCCAAGCCTGAAACGCGCGGGCAGTCAGCCGAATCTATCCGGATCTCCGAGTCTCTGAAAAACGGCGACGAGATCATTGAAGGGGGTGTGGCAGAACTTATCGATGGCACGGAGGGCAATCGCAAGTATCTGGCCCTGCACAGAACGGCCCCCATGGGAACTATTCTGAAGGTGAGAAATGAAATGAACAACCGCGAAGTCTTTGTTCGGGTGATGGGCAAGCTTCCCGACACAGCCCTCACAGACAAGCTGATCATCAAAATTTCGAAGTCCGCATACGACAGACTCGGCGCCATCGATCCGCGTTTCCGGGTTGAGGTAACATACTATAAGTAGACTCCCTGTGAATGGTCTTCTGGCGATTCTTTATTATCGGTTGGGCTTCATTTGTTCTTCCGCAGGGATTGCAGGCGCAAAACCTTGTACCAAACGGTAGTTTTGAAGATTATGCGGTTTGCCCGGGAAGCTACAGTGAACATCCTTCGGATTTCCGGGTAACGTCATGGCGTTCGATCAGTACAGGATCCCCTGATTACTTCAATACATGTAGCGAAGGCGAGGCGTCGGTCCCCTATAATTGGGCGGGCGTATCGGATGCCTTTGATGGTCATGGGTATGCAGGCATCTACGTCTGGATGTACCAGGAAAAAGATTACCGCGAGTACCTTCACTGTAAATTAAATGAGCCCCTCGTCAGGGACTCACTTTACCGGATCGAGTTCCGCTACAAATTATCTTCGTATTCAAAGTACTCAACAGACCGGATGGGCCTGCTTTTGTCAGACAGCCTGAAGCGAATTCCCAATGATCGTCCTTTGGCGGTCGATCCGACCTTTGCGTTTCAGAAGGATTCAGCTTTAACTCCCGAGACCGGTTCCTGGGAATTGGCGCAGGCGGAATACCGCGCCAAAGGAAATGAGCAGTTTCTGACGATCGGAAATTTTTCCAGCAACGAGGCCACGCATTATTACCATATCAATTTCCGGCCTGCATCGCAACCGATGCTGGCGAAGAGCGCATATTACTATATCGATGATGTTAAAGTCATCCCTCAGTTCCTGGAGCCGGAATCTCCGGAAGTGCTTCCGGTGTTTGCGGGGAAAGATCCCGAACTCAACAAGGTCTATGTTTTAAAAAATATCCAGTTTGAATTTAACAGCTACTCCCTTCTGCCGGTCTCTTATGGAGCGCTGGATAACGTGATCGCTTACATGTTGAAGCATCCGGAAATTTCCATTCGCTTAACCGGGCATACCGATGATGTGGGCGAGTACGAATACAACCTCTGGCTATCCGCACACAGGGCCAGAAGCGCTGCACAGTACCTCATCTCCAAAGGCATTGCCGGGAACCGTATATCCGCTACGGGATACGGAGAAAGCAAGCCCCTGACGCCGGGCACCGGCGATGCGGCACGGGAGAAGAACCGGAGAGTGGAGATTGAGTTTCATTAGTCCGCGGCAGACGTTCCGCAGCAGGATGCAGTCCCTGATGAAAATGTTTTTAACTTCGCTTTTCTTACGCGTGTTCTTTTCATGGTAGTAGTTTCATCCGTACAATACCGGTATCCTTCCGGCATCCCGCTTTCCTTTCCTGATTTCACTGTCGGGAAAGGTGATGCGTGTCTCCTGCTGGGGGATTCAGGCAGTGGGAAAACAACTTTGCTGCACCTGATGGGTAGCCTTCTCCGGATCCAGGAAGGGCACATAAAAATACAGGATCAGGACCTTTCCGTTTTGACCGATACGCAGGCAGATCGTTTCAGGGGAAAACACATGGGGTTTATTTTTCAAAGGCACCACCTCATGCATGCGTTAACCGTAGAAAAAAATTTATTGATGGCGCCGTACCTCGCCGGCATCAGACAGGACGAAGACAGGGTGGAGGCGGTGTTGTCACAACTCGGACTCGCGGATCGAAAGAATGCAAGGATACGCCAGCTGAGCCAGGGCCAGGCGCAACGGGTCGCCATCGCGAGGGCTATATTAAACAAGCCTGCCGTCTTGTTCGCAGATGAACCAACCTCCGCGCTGGACGATACGAACTGCGAGCGTGTGATCCACCTGTTATTGGATGTTTCCCGTCAAAATCAATGTACACTGGTGATTGCGACACACGATCAGCGATTGAAGTCCATTGTCCAACATCAGGTTCAACTTCAAAATCCGAACAGCCGCAGCCTATGAATGTGTGGATTCTGGTCTGGAATTATCTGAAGTCGAGACCACTCAATACTGCGTTGAATATTTTTTTACTGGGATTGGGGATCGCTGTAGCCACGATCCTCCTGATCGGCAATCGCCAGCTTCAGGAAAAGATATCCACCAACGCAAGGGGGATCGATCTGGTGATAGGCGCGAAGGGCAGTCCCATGCAATTGATTCTCTGCAATATCTTTCATGTCGATTTTCCGACAGGAAACATTCCCCTGGACGAAGCGGAACGAATCGCCAGTAACCGCCTTGTCAAAGAGTCGATCCCGATGGCGCTTGGCGACAGTTACGCGGGCTTTCGCATCATCGGCACTGCGCGGGCTTATGCGCAGCTTTATGATTCGGAATTGTCTGCCGGTGATTGGTGGAGCAAACCCATGGAGGTGACGCTGGGTTCGGAAGTTGCTTCGGCGCTGAAGCTTTCTTTGGGTGCGCGGTTCAGCAGCAGCCATGGACTCACCCTGGGGGGCCATGCGCATGAGGAACATCAGTTTGTGGTGACGGGCATCCTGAAGCCAAGCAATAGTGTGCTGGACGATCTTATTCTCACGGGTATTGAAAGTATATGGCAGGTTCATGACCTTCACGCCACCGGCGCGTCAACAGAGGTTGCGGATTCAGAGGCTCCTTCACCAATAGCCTCATCGTTGGTTCCTTCCGTGGTGCGCGGAGATTCCACCCGGGAGATTACATCCTTGTTGATACGATATCGTTCGGCCATGGGCGCCATCCAATTGCCGCGCTGGGTCAACAGTCAGAGCCGTTTGCAGGCCGCTTCTCCCGCGTTCGAGACGGCGCGCCTCTTCTCCCTGCTCGGGGTGGGCGTTGATATTATCAGCGGGTTTGCCGCTGTGCTCATATTTATTTCCGGCCTCACTATTTTTATCGCCCTGTACAATTCATTGAAGGAGCGAAGATATGATCTGGCCATTATGCGCGCGATGGGAGCTTCCAGGTCCACCATATTCTTCTCAGTCCTGCTGGAAGGGGTGGTGCTTACTCTCCTGGGCACATGTTTTGGCCTGGCGCTTGCTCACATCGTGATCTTCGCGCTGCCTTTTCTGCTGGATGAAGCTCAGAAAACCGGCATCAGCGGATGGGTTTTCTATCCGGAGGAAGGAATAATTTTGGCCGGCAGTTTGTTATTGGGGATATTGTGCGCATTGCTTCCCGCCGTGCAGGCATACCGCACCGATATATCAGAAACGCTGTCCGGAAGTTGAAAGTCAGCGCAGCAGATTCAGTATTTGATTTATGAGAGAAATAATAGGTACCGTCGTTTTGATCCTGTTTTTCATTCCCGCCTTTTCGCAGGATGCAGATATGTGGAATGTATTTGCCAAGACAAAATTTGAACCCCGGTTTGACGAGAAACTCGGTGAATATCTGTTTTACCCGAATTTCCCGGAAACCGTCAGGAAGCTCGAGGGAAAAGAAATCACGCTCGAGGGATTTTATGTTCCGTTCGCCCCTGAAGGTGACGATTATATCATCATTTCAAAGTACCCGATGAGCCAGTGTTTCTTTTGCGGAGGTGGGGGTCCTGAATCCGTGGCGGAGGTCAACTTCGCCAAAGATCCTGGCAGGTTTAAGGTCGACGACCTGATCACCGTCAGAGGCAAGCTTAAGCTGAATACCGATGACCTCGATCACATCAACTTTATTCTTACAGGGGCGGTACTTGTTACCGACTGATCTCTTTGCCGGACACGACGGTGAATTCCGGTTTCGCGTGATGATGCCGAAGGGATCTCTTCGACCCAAACAATGTCTCTTGAACGCGGGGCATCCCTACGATTGACGATTGGCCATTTCACGAAGTGGACCAGCTGATCTCAGAAAAGCATATATTTAAAGAATAGAACCACCCAGTGGAGACACCGTTATCCATTCTTCAGAAGTACTGGCGACATGATGCCTTCCGCCCGATGCAGGAGGATATCATCAATGCTGCATTGCAGGGGAAGGACACGCTTGCGCTGTTGCCGACAGGTGGGGGAAAGTCCATTTGTTTTCAGGTTCCTGGAATGATACGCGATGGCTTGTGTTTGGTCATATCTCCCCTCATTGCGCTGATGAAGGACCAGGTGGAGCAACTTAGGAAAAGGGGTATCCCGGCCGTGGCAATTCATTCGGGCATGCGGAAAACTGAAATTGATATTCTGTTGAACAACGCGATCTATGGCGATACGAAATTTTTATACGTCTCGCCTGAGCGCCTTCAGACCGATCTCTTCATGGCGCGTTTCCGGCAGATGAACATAGCGCTCATCGCCGTAGATGAAGCGCATTGCATTTCGCAATGGGGCTACGATTTCCGGCCTCCCTATCTCAGGATTGCAGCGCTCCGGGAAGTCTACCCCGAAGTGCCCGTCATTGCATTGACGGCATCCGCCACAGCGCAGGTACAGGACGATATTGTCGCGAAACTCGAATTCAAGAACGATCATGCGGTGTTCAGAAGGTCCTTTGCGCGCGATAATCTTTCATTTGTTGTCCGCAAAACGGAGAACAAAGACCGGAAGCTGTTGGAAATCCTTCAGAAGGTGAAAGGATCTGCCATCATTTATGTACGGTCAAGGAAGTCCACACAGGAAATTGCCCGTTGGCTGACGACGAAGAACATCAAGAGCTCTTTCTATCATGCCGGCCTTGCCTTTGAAGATCGCACGCGACGTCAGGATGAGTGGATCCAGAATCAAAGCCGGGTGATCGTCGCCACGAATGCTTTTGGAATGGGGATCGATAAGCCGGATGTGAGGCTGGTCATTCATCTCGACCTCCCTGAAAACATTGAGTCTTATTACCAGGAAGCAGGACGCGCGGGCCGTGATGGTCTGAGGGCCTACGCGGTCATCCTGTATCAGGATGCCGATATCAGTAACCTTGAACTCAAAGTTGCGCAGGCGCAGCCAGCCTTCTCCTATCTCAAAGGGCTTTATCAAAGCCTGGCAAATTATTATCAGCTGGCGACGGGAAGCGGTGAGGGCGAGAGTTTTGATTTTGACATTCACAATTTTTGTGAACGCTTTAAATTGAATCCTGTTGAAGTGTTCAATGCATTGCGAAAACTTGAGGAAGAGGGACTTCTCCAGTTCAATGAAAGTTTTTACAGTCCCTCGACCTTGCACATGTCAGTGGATCATACCAGGTTATACGAGTTCCAGGTGGCCAATGCGCGATTTGATCCCCTGATCAAAATGTTGCTGCGTCTCCACGGCGGAGAAATATTCTCTTCGTTTGTACGCATCGATGAGGCGCTGCTTGCCAAAGCTCTGAAGATTCAGCTTCAGGAGATGGTGGATCAGCTGCTGTTTTTGAATGAACTCAGTGTGCTGGTCTACACGCAAAAGCGCGACAGGCCACAGGTTACTTATGTAGTAGCCCGCCAGGATGCCGAAAACCTTCCGATAGACCGCAGGCGTATGGAGTTACGACGCAACCTGATCCTCGACAAACTGAAGGCCATGACGGCGTTTGTGGAGACGACCTTCCGGTGCCGCATGCAGTTGATCCAGGAATATTTTGATGAACACACGGAGGAAACGTGCGGTATTTGTGATGTCTGCATTGAGAAGAGGAAGAAGGATAATACCCTTGCCTACCGGGAGATAAGGGAGGAAGTAGTCACCGTAATGAAAAATAATACGTTTACGATCGATCAGCTCGAAAAACAAATTGCGCCAAAAGACCGTGAACTTTTTGTGGATGTCGTCCGCGAAATGGTCGATGAGGGAGTGCTTGTATACGATAATGTCTGGAGGCTGAAGTTGAAGTGACAGCCACAATTCAAGATTTAAGATTCAAGATTTAAGATTTAAGGTTTAAGATTCAAGATTCAAGATTCAAGATTTAAGATTTAAGATTTAAGATTTAAGATTTAAGATTTAAGATTTAAGATTTAAGATTTAAGATTTAAGATTTAAGATTTAAGATT
>JBARAD010000322.1:0-3585 GCA_049791675.1 Chryseosolibacter sp. | reverse complement strand
TGGTGTAAATGAAAAAAGGCGATCAAACGATCGCCTTACAAGTAGCGGGGACAAGACTCGAACTTGTGTCCGCCAGCCGGCGGATATGAGCCCAACGAGCTACCCACTGCTCCCTGCTCACGATCTGGAGAACAGCACTCTTTTCGCCCCTCGAACCTGGTGCAAATAAAAAAAGGCGATCAAACGATCGCCTTACAAGTAGCGGGGACAAGACTCGAACTTGTGACCTTTGGGTTATGAGCCCAACGAGCTACCAACTGCTCCACCCCGCGATATATTTTTAGAGAACAACTTTCTCTTTTCAAAAAGACTCGAACTTGTGTCCGCCGGCTGGCGGATATGAGCCCAACTACCAACTGCTCCACCCCGCGATATATCTTTAAGAGAGCTTCTCCTCTTATTTTTCGGATGCTTTCAGGTACTTAACGGTATATGCTACAAATTAAGTTCCCGCTTTTTTAATGGAGGGACAAAAGTAGAACCTTAGGTAGTAAAAAACAAGTAACTTTGCGGATTCATGGAACAAAAAGCATTTAAATCCGGGTTTGTGAGCATCGTAGGGAAGCCGAATGTCGGTAAGTCTTCCCTGATGAATAAGCTTGTAGGTGAAAATCTGTCAATAATCACCGCAAAAGCGCAAACAACACGGCACAGGATCATGGGCATCCTCAACGGCGAGGATTATCAGATCGTGTATTCGGATACACCCGGTATTCTGGAACCCAGGTATTCTTTGCATGAGGCCATGATGAGTTATGTAAAGGTATCACTGGAGGATGCGGATGTGATATTACTTGTCGTTGAACTTCATGACAAGTATGAGGAACACCTGTTTGAAAGATTCAGCAAAATCGAGAAGCCTATCGTTTTGCTGATCAATAAGGTTGACCTGGCAAAAGGATCGCAGGTGGAAGATAAAATAGTGTACTGGAAGCAGGCGCTGAAGAATATCCGGGAAATTATCCCGGTCTCAGCAAAAACGGGATTCAATGTAAACCTGATCCTGGGAAAGGTGAAGGACTACCTTACCGTGCACCCGCCATTCTTTCCTCAGGATGAGTTTACCGATCGTACCGAGCGGTTTTTTGCTGCGGAGATCTTGCGGGAAAAGATCTTCCTCAATTATGAAGAGGAGATCCCGTATAGTTGTGAGGTGGCCATCAATTCTTTTAAGGACGAAAAAGATATCATCCGGATCAGTGCGGAGATATACGTTGAACGGGATACGCAGAAAGGAATTGTCATTGGCAAAGCGGGCAGTTCACTGAAGAAAGTTGGAACCGATGCACGCAAGGATATGGAGTCTTTTTTCGGGAAGAAGGTCTTTCTGGAAACCCATGTGAAAGTCGCCGACAACTGGCGCAAGGAGAAGAACCGCCTGAGACAATTCGGCTACCTCGAGTAAGGCATTTAAATTTTACCAGAAATCTATTCATTTATAAGAAATGGCAAACATCGTAGCAATAGTAGGCAGGCCGAACGTTGGAAAATCCACCCTTTTTAACCGGTTGATTGAAAAGCGCCAGGCTATCATGGATGACGTAGCCGGTGTTACCCGTGATCGCCACTACGGCTATGCGGAATGGTGCGGGAAATTCTTTACCGTAATCGATACCGGAGGATATGTGACCGGTTCAGAGGACAAGTTTGAATCCGAAATCAGGAAACAGGTGAAGCTGGCGATCGAAGAAGCTTCCGCTGTGATCTTCATGGTAGACTGTAAGGATGGCCTTACGGGATTTGATAAGGAGTTCGCGAACGTCCTTCGCACATCGAAAAAACCAATTTTCCTTACAGCGAATAAGGCGGATACGCCTGAGAAGACATTGCTTTCAGCCGAATTCTACGAGCTGGGTCTTGAAGGAGAGGTTTTTCCGATCTCCTCAGAGAACGGAAGCGGGACAGGTGAGTTACTCGATGCCGTTGTAAAGGTGTTCCCCTCCGAGGGCGTCGAGGATCCGGATGCAGGTATACCGAAGATTGCTATCGTCGGCAGACCCAACGTGGGCAAATCATCTTTTCTGAATGCATTGCTTGGCACCGAACGCAGCATCGTGACAGATGAAGCAGGGACCACAAGGGATGCCATTCACTCTTATTATAAAATGTTCGGTAAGAATTTTATTCTCATCGATACCGCGGGCGTGAGGAAGAAAGGGAAAGTAAAAGATGATATAGAATTCTATTCGGTATTACGCTCGTTGAAAGCCCTTGAAGAATGTGATGTATGTATCGTTATCATCGACGCAGAACGGGGCGTCGAAGCACAGGATGTAAACCTGATTAGTCTCGCCCAACGCCAGGGCAAGGGGATGGTGCTCATGGTCAATAAATGGGATCTCATCGAAAAAGACTCCAAAACATCGGAAAAATTCAAGAAGGAGATTCTTGAAAAGCTTGCGCCAATAGATTACATACCTATTCTTTTTGCGTCGGTGATCAACAAACAACGCATTTACCAGGTGATGGAGAAGGCGGTTAGTGTCTATGAAGATAAGACTAAAAAGGTGCCGACATCGAAGTTAAACGATACGATTTTGCCGTTGATTGAACGTAATCCTCCACCATCCATTAAGGGTAAAATGGTTCAGATAAAATACATAACACAGGTCAATGCACGATTTCCATCGTTTGCATTCTTCTGCAATCTGCCACAATACATCCAGCCTTCGTACCAGCGTTTTCTTGAAAACAGGATTCGTGAGAATTTTGACTTTGAAGGGGTTCCAATAAGGCTGATTTTCCGAAAGAAGTAATATTTTCTTACGCACAAGCTGTGTTTTATTCAATACTCGTATATTTGCCGTGAATTAAAACCTGTAAACTATGAAAAAATTAATCGCATTATTAATGGTGTGCGGCTTTGCAATGACATTTGTTGCGTGCGGCGGCGGCTCCGAAAAGGAAGCTGAAACCGAAGATGCAACTGAGGCCCCTGCTGCCGTAGAACCAGCTCCGGCTGAGGCTGATACAACACAAGCCGATACTACTGGAGTTCAATAGTAATCTGACAAGATTATTTAACACCTAAAAGGCTTTAGTTAACTAAAGCCTTTTTTGATGTCCTATGAATCCGGAAAAAATATACTCGATCCTTCAAACGCATGTTCCAGAGCCGGCATTGCGATATTGCTTTACGCTTTGGCACGAAACGCCATTTCAGCTAAAGATCACGCGCACGCGCCAAACGAAAGTAGGTGACTTCACCAGTAAAAGAAGCATCGCGCATCCGCGCATTACACTTAATCATGAGTTAAACCCTTTCCTGTTTGTCATAACCTATGTCCATGAGGTGGCGCATCTGCGGGTACATCTGCAATACGGCAATCGCGTTGATCCGCATGGCGAGGAATGGAAAAAAAGATTCCAGCTCCTCATGCAACCCGTAATGAATCAGGATGTTTTTGCAGCGGATGTTTACCACGAGTTACATCGGCACATGGCCAATCCGAAGGCAAGTTCTTTTGGGGATACTGCACTTACAAAGGTGTTGAGACGTTATGATAAAGACGCCGCGCAGTACGCTACGTTATCAGATATTCCTGAAGGTAGTATCTTCCGCTTCCAGGGTCGTTTTTTTAAGAA
>JBARAD010000321.1:0-25004 GCA_049791675.1 Chryseosolibacter sp. | reverse complement strand
GAACAAGTGTGTTCGCTTTCGGGCGATCGCCCTGTGGTTGAAAGTAAATAGCTAAACAGATAAACAGGTAAATAGGTAAATAGGTAAAAAAGTAAAAAGGTAAAGAAGTCTTTTCAAACTGTTTCCAGGTTGGTGATGGTGGGTTTGGTATAGGCGAAGGGGGGCCAGTGATGTACTTGCTGTCAGACCCGACGCAAGCCGGTCGCTACGGCCGGGCACCCACTATTTAAACTTTTTATACTTCTCAAACTTTTCCTACCGAACGCTGATTACCCAGTTACCCTTTTACCTTTTTAAACTATTCCTTTTCCCTTTTGATCTTGATCTTCGCCTGGGGCCCGACCTGGATGGGTACTTTTTCGATTTCGAGGTTGGCTGCTTCGATGCCGTATAGCTCCTCCGTTGAAAGGCTGTGGGATTTCAATGCGCGGTACCCGTGAATGATGAGGCGGTCAAAGTTCGAGATCACGCTGTCGGACGACGCCCATGAATGCAGGATCACAAATTTAAAATCCGCCATCATGCTGTATTTGTGCAATGCAGGGTAGGGGCTGGTGAGATCGATCTCTCCTGCGTCCGCCATTTCGTGAATGATCTTGTTAAAGATGAGATTGACGCGGTGATCGGTCTTGAACCCGAGCTTGATCCTGACAAAGAAACACCGCTTGGGGATAATTGTGTCAACGACATACTTGCTCGTGAACGGATTGTCAACGGTATCGACATGCACAAACCAGTAAACGTCTGCGCGTTTAGGCCGTTTCTTGAACAAGGAGTAAATGATATTGGAGTCGATATAGCGTTTGCTGTCGGCCATGGCGAGGTAGACAAGATTCGTTGCTTCCTTGGGCACTGTGTCGTCCGCCTGCAGATCCTGGATCATTCCCACATAATGCTTGAGATCGACAAATTCAGTATGGCGGTCGCGAAGCTTGCGGGCGTGCAGCAGGATGTACATCATAATGAAGAACAATCCTGCGATCGTGAAAGTAAACCATCCGCCATGGACAAATTTGCTGAGGTTGGAGACCAGGAATGCGCCTTCAATGGCAAACAACATGATCCCGAGCATGATGGCGCGAAATGTTGACTTGCGTGATGCCGCAAAGTAGTATACGAGCAAAGAGGTCGTCATCAGCATGTCGAATGTGATGGCGAGTCCATACGCGCCCTCCATGCGCAATGATTCCTCGAAAATGATGACGACGCCAATGCAGCCGACCATCAGGATCCAGTTGATCGCGGGAATGTATATCTGGCCCTTCAGCTGGCTTGGATACCGTACCCGGGTGGCAGGCCAAAGTTTCAACTTCATGGCTTCGTTCACCAGCGTGAAAGTGCCCGAGATAAGGGCCTGACTTGCAATAATGGTTGCCATCGTTGCGAGAATGACGCCGAATATGAGAAAGGCTTCGTATTGGGGCATGATCTCGAAAAAGGGAAGTTTGCCTTCCAGCTTTTGTCCCTGGTGTTCGAGCAGCCACGCTCCCTGGCCGAAATAGCTCAGCAGCAATGCCACCTTCACGAACCCCCAGCCCGCCCGTATGTTTCCTTTTCCCACGTGACCGAGGTCTGAATACATCGCTTCCGCTCCCGTTGTACAGAGAAACACGGCGCCCAGAATCCAGAAGCCTCCCGGATAACGGACCAGAAGGTCGAAGGCATAGACGGGGTTCACCGCTTTCAGAATTTCAGGCTTCAGTATCAGGTGTGAAAACCCGATGATCGCTATGAAAGTGAACCACAACATCATGACGGGTCCAAAGGTCCTTCCCACCACGCCGCTGCCGAATTGCTGAAAGATGAACAGCATCACCAGGATGACGATCACAATGGTGATGATCGTCTGTGTCGAGATATCAGGATCGATCGCGCGCAAACCTTCGATGGCAGACGTCACGCTGATGGCGGGGGTAATGAAACCGTCGGAAATAAGGGTGGCACAGCCAATCACGGCAGGGTAGATCACCCACTTGGATTTGTACCGGCGCACGAGCGCGTACAAGGCGAAGATCCCGCCCTCACCCTTGTTATCGGCACTCAGTGCAAGGTAAACGTATTTGAAAGTGGTAATGAGCGTTAACGTCCAGAACACACAGGACAATCCGCCCAGAATGAGGTCTTCTGTGATGGCGTGGGCGCCTACAATAAACCGGAAAGTGTATATGGGCGAGGTGCCAATATCCCCATAGATAATCCCGAATGCGATGAGGATGCCTGCGGCGGATAACGTCGGATAATGTTTGTTGGATTCAGCCATTGCTAGTGCACACCGTCTTTCGGACGCGCGATAATAAGCCGATTACTCTTGTCGTATGAAAAATAGCTAACGAACCAGTTGATGAATACAATGACTTTATTTCTGAACCCTATCAGTGAAAGCAGGTGTACAAACATCCACACGAACCAGGCGAAAAATCCCTGGAATCTTAGTTTTTTCAAATCAACAACAGCTTTATTCCGCCCTACTGTCGCCATGGCACCCTTATCCTTATACCGGAAAGGCTTCAATGGTTTCTGATGGACAAGACGGTCGATATTTTCAGCCAGCAGTTCACCTTGCTGCATCGCGGGGGGCGCCATCATGGGATGGCCATTGGGATATTGCGGATCTCCGCTCATGACGGCCACATCACCAATGGCAAAAACGTTCGCGTATCCTTTGACGCGGTTGAATTCATCAACGGCCAGCCTGGAGGCACGTCCAAGGGTTTCGGCAGGAAGGCCGTGCACCGGATTTCCCTTTACCCCGGCGGCCCAGATCAGCGTCTTGCTGGAAAGTTTCTGGCCGGTACTGAAGACCACGTCAGAACCATCGTATGATTTTACAGCTGAATTCAAATGTACCTGCACACCCATCCCGGTAAGGTATTCCAGGGCTTTCTTTCCTGCGATCTCCGACATCCCGTTTAGTAGCCGGGGCGTTGCCTCTACCAGGTGGATATCCATTTTTGTCACATCAAGCTCGGGATAGTCTTTCGGAAAGACGTGGCGCTTCAGCTCGGCCATGGCGCCGGCAAGTTCTACACCTGTGGGCCCACCTCCGACAATGACATAATCCATATAACTGTTCATCACGTGTTCATCTTCCACAAGCAGGGCAACCTCAAAATTCTTGATGATGATGTTGCGCAGCTTGATGGCGTCAATGATGGTCTTCATGGGATGAGAATTCTTCTCAACATCGGCAAGGCCGTAAAAATTTGTCTCCGCACCGGTAGCGATCACAAGGTAATCGTACTTGACACTTCCGATCGACGTCTCGATGCAGTTGTTCTCCGGGACGATCTTCGTCACCTCGCCCAGCCGGAAATAAAAATCCCGGGCGTCAGCAAAACGTTTCCGGAACGGGAATACGATGGAGCTTGTTTCGAGCGCGGAGGTGGCCACCTGGTAGAGCAGGGGCTGAAATGTATGATGATTGTATTTGTCGAAAAGAACGGTCTGGGTATTCTTATTTCTTAACCCTTTCGTTACTTCGAGGCCTCCAAAGCCGCCGCCAATGATAATGACGCGGGGTTTGCCCAGGTCTGCTATACGCGTTTGCGTGTTTATTAATTTGGGCATGGACTGTCTTTCTTTACTCCGATTCTTAACGCAGGCAAATTTAGGTGCCTTTTATAAATGACAAAAAGAAAGTACCAGAATGTTCAAATTAACGGATTTGAGGGATCAGTCCGTTTTTATGCCGCTGAACCACCGTTTTAAATTTTCAGGCTTCCCGGTATACAGGCCGGGAAATTCTTATTTTTGCCTTTATAACCCCAAAACCATATGCTTATGTCCCCAAAGCTGCTGTATCTGCTCGTGATACCTGTCTTTCTTGTTTCATGTGACACTCAGGAGAAGCAAACCCTGCAAAACGAGGTTGACTCCTTAAAGACTGAACTGGAAAGAAGCCATGAGACTTCTGAGACCCTGGCGGAAATCGGAACGTTGCTGGATTCCATCGATGCTACCCGTCAATTGCTTCGCGTCAATCTCGTGGAAGGTACTCCCTATGATGATTACAGCGGCCGTATGCGCGATCTGAATGAATATATCAGAAATACCCAGGAAAAGATTGAGAACCTGGAACAGTCCCTGCAATCCTCCAAGGCCAATGCCCGGGCATTTTCGAAAACCATTAATCAGCTTAAAGCAGAACTGGCGGCGAAGGGAAAAGAGATGGCATTCCTGCAGGAAGAGGTTGAAAAATTCAGGCATGAAAATGAGAACCTGATCATCACGGTGAATTTGCAGGACGCCGAGATCGCTGACAAGCAAGAACAGATCGACGCGAAATCCCAGGAACTCGCGCTGATTGAGGCACGCGTGCAGGAGTTGATGATACAGTCCAAGATCAGTGAAGCCGATGCCTATTATACCCGGGCGCAGGCGATCGAAACCGCGGCCGAAAGGACCAAACTGGCCCCCCGCAAGAAGAAAGAAACGCTTCGCGAAGCGATCGATCTTTATAGAAAGGCTCTTTCACTGGGTAAAAATGAGGCACAGGCTAAAATTACCGAACTGGAGGACAGACTTTAGCCGTTCTTTTTAGTTTTAATTACTTTAGGGCTGTTTTACGACGGCCCTTTTCGCTTCTTATGATATTAGACATACTTCTGACGATCTTTCTCGTTCTCCTTAATGGTTTTTTCGTAGCTGCCGAATTTGCAATCGTAAAGGTCAGGGCTTCACAGATCGACATCAAGGCCAGGGAAGGGCACCCCATGGCCTCGCTGTCCAGGCACATCATCGCCAACCTGGATGCCTATTTGTCGGCCACCCAGCTCGGAATCACCATCGCCAGCCTTGGCTTGGGTTGGATCGGAGAGGAAGTGGTGTCGGAACTTGTTCTTGAAGCCTTTACCACCGCAGGCTTGTCAATGAGCCCAGAAGCTGCCCATCGGGTCGCATTGCCCGTGGCCTTCGGCGTCATCACAATTCTGCACATTGTCTTCGGGGAACTCGCGCCGAAATCATACGCCATCCAGCGCCCGGAGAGCACAACGCTTTGGCTGGCAGGACCGCTCAATGTATTCTTCTGGATCTTCAAGCCTTTCATCTGGGTGCTCAACGGATTCTCCAACAGGGTGCTGCGAATGATCGGCATCACCCCGCTCAAGGAGGCAGAGGTTCATTCGCCCGAAGAACTGCGGCTGATGGTGGAGCAGGGCAAGAAAAGCGGCGCGATCGAGCCCCGCAAATACGAGATCATCCGCAATGCATTCGATTTTGCGGAACGCTCCGCCCGCCAGGCCATGGTGCCGCGAACGCATGTTTTCGCGGTCAACAAGACGTCTCCCGTGGAAAAGATCATAGAAAAGGTTCTGGAGAATGGATATTCAAGGGTTCCGGTATTTGAGGGAACCATTGACCATATCGCCGGAATCATATTCACCAAAGACCTCTTACTGAAACTGCATTCAGGCAAGCCGTTTTCGATCGAGACGATCCTTCGCCCGGCCCATTATATCGCATCCAATAAAAAACTCATCGATATCATGCGCGACTTTCAGAAACAGCATGTTCAGTTCGCGATCGTGGTGGATGAATTCGGAGGCACGGAAGGTGTCATTACGATGGAAGATATCCTCGAAGAACTGGTGGGGGAGATCCAGGATGAATACGACACGGAAACCCCGCTGATTGAAAAAATTGATGATCGCAAATACAGGGTCCAGGGATCGGCTACACTCATATCGCTCAACGAAGTACTTCCCCGCCCGCTTCCTGAAAATGAGACCTACGTCACGCTGGCGGGTATGCTGATCGATATTGTAGGAAGGATCCCCAATGTCGGCGAAAGCATCGAACACGATGACTATGTTTTTACCGTCATCAAACGCATCAAGAACCAGATCATCCTCGTCGATATCTTCGACCGCTACATCGAGCCGGAGGATTAACGCGGGTTTAAACAAGTCGCCGGACATTAACTTGTCTTTTGACCAGTTTTTAACCTGGCATTTAACCTGCCTTTAGACCAGGATTCAAACCTGCATTAAACGCTGTCACAGCCATCGTTTATAGCGGAAGAACCCGATCATACCAACGGCAACGGAAATCATTACCGCCCAGATCGTCGCATAGCCATGACGCCACTGGAGTTCTGGAAAATATTCGAAATTCATTCCGTAGACACCGACGATGAAAGTCAGCGGTATAAAGATCGTGGAGATGATGGTGAGGACGCGGATCACATCATTCAGTTTGCTGTTCTGGATGTTGTGGTATTGATCCGTTAAACCGGCAGTGAGGTCACGGTACGTGTCCAGGGAGTCAATGAGGTGGATCACGTGGTCGTACACATCCGAAAAGTAAGGGATGTTCTCCTCCTGTATGAAATCGCTCTCATCCTTGAGCACTTTACCCAGTGCATCGCGCAGCGGATACAACGCCTTGTGCAGGTAGATCAGCTCTTTCTTGATGGTTTGTATTTTTTGAAAGATTTCGTCCGAGGTGTTGGTGCGGATACTGTTTTCGATCTCATCGATCTGTTCGCCCAGATTGTCCAGTACGTTGTAGTAGTTTTCAACGGTGATATCAATGAGGCGGTACATGAGATAGTCAGCCTTTTTTTTGCGCACCCTGCCCTGGTCCAGCCGGATCCGTTCACGGAAAGGATCGAACAGATCCCCTTCCTTCTCCTGGAACGTGAGCAGATAGTTGGATCCAAGTACGAAACTGATCTGTTCATAATCAACTTCGGGGCCATCGATGCGGTAAAGCATTTTCAGGGTGACAAACAGGTAATCTTCATACTCTTCGGCTTTTGGGCGCTGGTCAGTCAGAATATCCTCGACCAGCAAAGCATGCAATGAAAAATGATGCTGGAGTCGTTCAATGATGGCGGTGTTGGTCAGGCCGTCAAGATTGACCCAGTTCACCTGGTCCGGTTTGATATGCGCAACCAGGTCAGGTACATCCGTCGCCACAAACCTGTCGTAGTTGGTACGGTCATAGGTGATGATCTCCAGAAGGATATTTTCCGGGGAGGTGCCAGTTAAAGCGTGCGGGTGCATGATGGTTTCCGGGTTATATGCGGCAAGTTTTGCTGAATACCCATTCGTGACGTCTGACTCAGAAAAACATTTGTTTTGCTAAAAATAGTAAAATCGGATCGCTTGGGAGAAAAAGTTTAAAGGTGTTTCGGCCGCCAGCCCGGCGGTGAGCACAGCAATAGAAGATGCGCAGGGCTTCCATCGCCGGAAGGTCAAAAAACCGGTAAAGGTTTCAGGACTTCGAAAAACCTTGCGTATAATTGTGATTCATGTCCTTACGCCTAGAAGATATCAAAGCTCCCATTGCCCGTGAGATGCAGGAATTTGAGCCCCGTTTCCGGGCCTCGATGAAGACGCGGGTATTGCTGCTCGACAAGATCATGGATTACATCGTGAAGCGGAAAGGGAAGCAGATGCGGCCCATGTTCGTTTTTCTCAGCGCGGGAACATGCGGTGGTATCCGGGATTCAACTTTTCGCGGAGCTTCACTGATCGAATTGCTGCATACTGCCACACTTGTGCACGACGACGTCGTGGATGAAGCCAACTACCGCCGAGGTTTTTTCTCGGTCAATGCCCTTTGGAAAAATAAGGTGGCCGTACTCGTAGGTGACTTTCTGCTGTCACGGGGGCTGATCCTCTCCATTGAAAACGGCGATTTTAACTTGCTCAAGATTGTCACCAACGCCGTAAAGGAAATGAGCGAAGGTGAATTGCTTCAAATTGAAAAGTCGCGAAGACTGGATATCAATGAAGAAGTATATTACGACATTATCCGCCAGAAGACCGCATCACTGATCGCTTCCTGTTGTGCGGTGGGCGCAAGTTCCTCCGGCGCATCTGATGACGTTGTAGAGAAAATGCGGGAGTTCGGAGAAAAGATCGGGATGGCCTTTCAGATCAAAGACGACTTGTTTGACTACGGTGAAATGGAAATCGGAAAGCCACTGGGCATTGATATCAAAGAAAAGAAGATGACGTTACCACTCATCTACGCCCTCTCCCGGTCGGGGTGGATGGAAAAAAGAAGGATCATCAGCATTGTCAGGAACGAAAGTGAAAAGCCCGGGAAAGTTAAAGAAGTCATTGCTTATGTAAAGCAATCCGGCGGCATCCAGTATGCGGTGGAAAAGATGAACTGCTATCATCAGGAGGCGATGGCGATCCTGGAATATTTTCCCGACTCACCTTACCGGAATTCATTGAAAGATCTGGTTCAGTTTACCATTGACAGGACGAACTGATGGAATGGGATGTGTTGATGTGTTGGAAGTGTGTTAATGTGCTAATGTGTTAATGTGTTAATGTGTTAATGTGTTAATGTGTTAATGTGTTAAGATGAAGAAGGGACGCTTTCACGTCCCTTTCTTATTTTCCGGTTCAATGGATCTTGAGTCTTTCTCTTCCCGCCTCCAGCACTGCGTAATCCTTCAGGGTCTGGTACGTTGATGGCTCGAGGGCTTCCAGCGCAGGTCCGGTGTTCTCGGGTTGAAAATTACCCTTGGTTTCCCACCATTTTTTGGCGTTATCCTTGGCCGATTTCCGATCAATGTGCTCAAACAGGTTGATGCACGAATCGGAGATCATCCAGGGTTTTTCAACACTGCTGTACTTTTCGAAAATCAAGCTCCTCATGTGGGTTCCGCTTTCCTGATTCCGGAAATGTGATACGGAATAAGAAAGTGTTTCAGGCTCTGTCATGATCATGTCCCAATATTTCCTGGAGGTAATGACCTGAGCGGTCGTGAGCAGGTATCCGAAGCCATTTTCAATTTGCTCCTTGGTGATGGGGCAACGGGCTTTTAATTCAGGTTTCTTCTTTCCCAGTAGTTTCTCTAAAAAAGCCATAATCGAAATTTAATATTCTGGATAGATTCTCCTCATTAGATACTCCGCAATGGCGGAATAGTTGCATATAAGACTAAAATAATCAAAAAATGTTGCAGGTACTTAACATTCAGCTGCTTATAAACCATCTTCCGCTGCCAGCAGTGCGTCAAGTGTTCAGAAATGGACTCGCCGTTGTCCATTTCTGGATTATTACAGCTTCCCTGAAGCTTTCAACCGCTGGATCTTCTCGTATTGGGTGAGGAAGTCCTCCAGTTTTTCTGCGGGGATCTTCTTGCCGATGATCTTTTTCTGATTGTCAAGCACATACAGGGTAGGTGTGGTGTTCGCATCATACAGGTCCTGGTACGGTCCGACATACGTACGCGGACCATTCACGGTGATCCATTTCATTTTCATCTCTTTGATATAGCTGCGCATCTTTACCATGCTGGTATCGGCGCTGACGGCGTACACCTCAACATCAAACTTCTTTTTCGCGTAAAACTCAACCAGCTTCGGCGTCTCCTTCTTGCACGATCCACAGTCGGGATCAAAAATGTACAGCACGGTATACTTGTTTCTGATATCATACAGCGCCCGGGGTTTCAGACTGCCATCCTGCATGATCAGGTTGGCGCCCTTCTGGCCGATGAGGCTTTTCCTCAGCCGGTCTGCATGGTCGCTAAGATTCTTACGCATTTGGGCGTTGGCCCAGAAATTCATTTCACCGGAGGCGAAATAGGTATCATTCAGATGCACGAATACTTCGTCAAGCCCCATGATCTCCGGGTTCTGAAATTTCAACACCGACACCCAAACCGCGTACTTATACGTTTCCTGATTCTTTTTAGCGCTGGCGATCACGCGGGTGATGGCTTTCCTCAGCGTGTCGGCCTGCGGTGCATAAAGTTTGTCAAGGTATTCGTGGATCTTCTCCTGATAAATGGGTCGCGGCATGCGGATCAGTGCATCATCGGCCAGGTCGAAATGGTCAAAGAAATGTTCCCGGTACCATCTTAACTGAAAAGTGGAATCTATGCTTCCATCCGCTTTCTTCGGAGGATCGGGAATCTGGATTGGTTTGTTCGCCTTGAATATTCTCGCAGTGAGCGTGCCAGGGTGCTGTTTAATGACATCCTCCTGATAGGCGAGTACCCGTTCATTTACTTTCTGAAATCCGGCACGGGCATCTTTCTTGCCTGATTCCGCAAGGGTACTGTCCTGAATGATCTTGATAAAGGGCTCTGCTTCCTTGTGACGCTCCATATTGAACATCATGTTCTCAAAGAAAAGCTTATTGTCGATGTCACCTGTGACCTTCATGTTCTTCACATAATCGGCGGTGCTGGTTTCAAGGGAGAAGTTTTGATTCTGGCCCACAACCATTTCAAAGATCCGGGTCTTGTTGAGCACCAGAAAGTATACCCCCTGGGGAAGGGTTTGCTTGCCGTCGAATACAAATTCGCCGGTATGGTTTACCCGGGCAGTATCTTTTACGAAAGTGCTTTCGCCATAGTAATATCCCAGGTAGGCGGTCGTATCTTTTAATCCTTCGACTTTGAACCGTATCTTATAGCCGGTCTGCGCAAAGCTGGAACCGGAGATCAGGAGGATTAAACTCAGCAGGCTGATTCGCATAGGTGAAATTCTTTTTTGACAAATTTCCGAAAATGATTCCATCAATTCAATGTGGATGTAATGTATAAGCCCATTTTGGCTAAGGTAACAGCATGGTTAACAAATATTAACAGATATCGGGCCAGATCGCCCCTTTTTTGTCCGCTCCGGTACTGCCTCCAAAAGAAATGGTTTTTCCGGTCGTTTCATTAAAAGCGTTTTACTTTGTTATTTTTAGCGCACCATGTCATTAATTGTCGAGCATCTCACCCGGGAGTACGGACCGCAAAAGGCCGTCAACAACATTTCCTTTCAGGTGAAAGAGGGTGAGATCGTCGGTTTCCTCGGGCCCAACGGCGCCGGAAAATCCACCACCCTGAAGATTGCCACCGGATACCTGCCGCCCACCTCGGGAAGGGTAGTGGTCGGCGGATTCGATGTTGTAGACAAACCCATGGAGGTCAAGCGGATCACGGGCTATCTTCCGGAGCACAATCCCCTGTATCTCGATCTTTACATCCATGAATATCTCAGGTTCGCAGGGAAACTGTACGGTTTAAAGGGTGCGCATCTGAAAAAGCGCGTGGAGGAAATGATCGATCTGTGCGGCCTGGGCCGTGAACAGAATAAGAAGATCGGAAATCTCTCAAAGGGATACCGCCAGCGTGTGGGCCTCGCGCAGGCGCTCGTCCACGATCCGGCGGTGCTCATTCTGGATGAGCCAACGTCAGGGCTGGATCCCAATCAGCTTCTGGAGATCCGGAAATTGATCCGGAACATCAGCGCCAATAAAACAGTGATCTTCTCCACCCACATCATGCAGGAGGTTCAGGCACTGTGTGAAAGGGTTGTCGTCATCAACAAAGGAGAGATCGTCGCCAACGACCGGCTTGAGAATCTGCTGTCGCAGCGGGGGGATCACACAACGGTCGTCGTCGAGTTCGAGTCCGCTGTGGAGACAACGGACATGGCAAGACTTCCGGGAGTAACCGAGCTGATTCCCCTGGATGGGAACCGTTACCGGATCCGCGTTCACGCGGGCGTGGACATCAGGCCGGAAATCTTTCGCTTTGCCGCTGACAGAAAACTTTCGCTGGTCGGTCTGAAACAGGAAGAAACGTCGCTCGAGAATATTTTCCTGGAACTTACGGTGACCAGTGACCAGTAACCAGTAACCAGTGACCAAGTAACCAGTGATCAGTATTCAGTGATCAGTTTTCGCGGGGTGTTCTTATGAGTGGATATAGTTCTCCAGCTGCTGGATGGTATCCTGTTGGTTGGCGATAACGGCTTTGATGACGTCGTTGATGGAAATGATTCCGATCACGTTACCCCTTTCGAAAACAGGCAGATAACGCAGGTTGTTGTCAGACATCAGTTTCATGCACACCTCGATGGAGGTTTCGGGCTGGATCGTGGGAAGTCCTGTCGACATGATATCCTTTACCCTCACATCAGATGAGGCCTTTCCCTTCAGGATCACTTTGCGGGCGTAATCTCTCTCTGTGAGCAACCCGACGTATGAGGGACCATCCATCACCAGCACGGAGCCAATATTCTTATCAGACATGATCTTGAGGGCTTCTATCACGATTGCTTCCGGTGTCACGGAGATGATGCTTCTTCCTTTGTGCGCTAAAATGTCGGCAACTCTTTTCATAATGTTCAGATTAGTATTTCTGTCAGACTTTGATTTAGCTGAGTAAGATAATATTTAAAATTTAATATTTAAAGTCAAAAAACAGGGCGTCCCGTCCCTTATTTCCCCTATATCCCTGTATCCTTGTATACTGATATACTTATATTTGCGTTTTTTCAGGAATGATCCAGGTTCTATCGAAAGAATTTAACAGTTTCCTCAACTCGCTCATCGCGTACTTGGTGATCGGGGTATTCCTGACGGGAATCGGCCTGCTCATGTGGGTTTTTCCGGAAACATCGGTGCTGGAATACGGGTATGCGGATATGGAGACCCTGTTTTCGCTCGGTCCCTATGTATTTATTTTTCTCATCCCCGCCATCACCATGCGCAGCTTCGCCGAGGAATCCAAGGGGGGCACGCTCGAATTGCTGCTCACCAAACCCCTTTCCGACTGGGATATCATCCTCGGAAAATTCCTCGCCTGTTTTTTTCTGTTCCTCCTGGCCATTGCGCCTACTGTGATCTACTACCTCTCGGTCTATGCGCTGGGGAACCCTGCTGGCAACATCGATACACCCGGGGTCGTGGGCTCTTATATCGGACTGACACTGCTGGGCGCGGTCTTTAGCGCCATCGGAATTTTTTCGTCCTCGGTGTCACAGAACCAGATCGTATCCTTTATCATCGCGGCGTTTCTCTGCTATTTTCTGTTCGCAGGATTTGAGTCGCTGTCATTGCTGAATGTCTGGTCGGAGCGCTCGCTGTTTGTCAGGGAACTCGGCCTGGTGTACCATTATGAAGCATTGAGCAAAGGTCTCATCGACAGTCGCAATCTCGTCTATTTCGGCAGCGTGATTGCAGTGATGTTATTGATCACACGAATCATCGTGGGGGCGCGTTCATGGTAAACTGGAAAAGTAAAAAGGCAGGGGATTTGCTTTTGCTGGCCAATGGAGTGATCGCGCTCCTGCTGCTCAATCTGTTGTCGTCACAATATTTTTTTCGCCTCGATCTCACCGAGGAGAAACGGTATTCGATACATGCCTCCACGCGCGAAATGCTCGCCAACCTTGACGATGAGGTATACGTCGAGGTTTTTCTGGAAGGCGAATTGAATGCGGGCTTCCGCCGGTTTCAGAAAGCGATCAGGGAAACGCTGGAGATGTTCCGTGTGTACTCAAATAACCGGGTCCAGTATTCGTTCAGCAACCCGGGCACCGCGCTCAGTCAAAAGGCGCGTGCGGAATTCATGCGCGAGCTTGCCGCCAAAGGTATTCAGCCGACCAACGTGATCGATACACGCGACGGTGAACGCGTGGAAAAGATCATATTTCCCGGTGTGGTGATCGCTTACGGAGGCGCCGAGAAAGGTGTGATGCTGCTGAAAGGAAACAAGGCCGGCTCCCCCGAAGAAGAGATCAACCAGTCGATCGAGGGAATTGAATTCGAGATCGCAAACGCAATATTCAAACTGGCGGAAACAGATCCCAAACAGATTGGTGTCCTCACGGGCCACGGTGAAATCGAAGGATTGACGCTGGCATCCTTCGGACAGGCTGTATCGGAGTTGTATCACCTGCGTCCTATCGAACTTGGTGATCCTGCACTTGCGGACTGTGAGGCGCTGGTCATTGCGAAGCCCACGAGACCTTTTTCGGAAGTTGACAAATACAGGCTCGATCAGTATATCATGAAAGGAGGGAAGGTGCTGTTTCTAATTGACAGACTGGATGCCAGTATGGACAGCGCAACACAGGCCACGCACTTTGCCTTTCCCTATGAAACACGTCTTGATGACCTGCTTTTTCGTTACGGCGTCAGGATCAATCCCGATCTGTTACAGGACCGCTATGCCGCGCGTTATCCCGTAATCACAGGTCAAAGACCGGATGGTACCGCGCAGATGCAACTCATGGAGTGGCCTTTCTTTCCACTCGTCAACCGTTTCCCCGCGCACCCGATCACCCGAAATCTCGATATGGTGCTCACCCGTTTTGTCAGCAGCATCGATACCGTGAAAGCTGCGGGCATCGCAAAATCTCCCCTGATGCTTACCTCGCAGTATTCGCGAAAGCTTACCGCGCCAGTGAATGTCAATATCAATGAATTGCGCGCAGATCTTTCCGCGGAACAATTCACGGAAAAATTTATTCCTGTTGCATGGCTTCTTGAAGGACGTTTTACGTCGCTTTATAAAAACAGGTTTTTGCCTGACGGGGCAGAACAGGCATCTTTTCAGAATGAAAGTGTGCCAACCAGCCTGATCGTTGTATCCGATGGTGATCTCATAAGAAACGAAACCAACCGACGCACAGGCCAGCCACTTCCCCTGGGATTTGACCCGTATACAAACTACACGTTTGCCAACAAGGACCTGCTGCTGAACATGATCGCTTATCTCGTCGATGAAAACGGACTGATCCGCGCCCGGAATAAAGAGATCATGATAAGACCACTCGACCGCGAACAGGTTGCAGCGGAAAAGACCCGGTGGCAGGTCATCAACATCGGGCTGCCGCTTGCACTGCTGGTGTTATTCGGCATCATGCGCGCGTACTGGCGTAAGCGAAGATTTGCAAACTTTTAGCGAATGCAGGAAAAGAAAAACAAAAGGCGTTTTATGCTGCTGGCGCTGCTCACGGTGGCCACGGTCTTTGTCTTCTGGTGGATACAACCGGAAAACCGCCTGGATATCAATCAGGATATTTTTCAGGTTGAGGATTTCAGTACCATCAGCAAGGTTGCCTTGGTGTCGGGTGATGGTGGCGTAGACCTTGCGTTTAACGGGACGCGGTGGAGAATAAACGACCGGTATGACGCCGATGGAAATATGATCGGGGTGTTGTTTGCCACGCTGCAGCAGGCCAGGCCCAAGCGCGCCATTGCCAGGGCCCGGCGGGATTCTGTGTTCAGCCATTTGTCGGATTCAGGGGTGAAGGTGTCGCTGTATGAGGGTGAGGAATTGCGCAAAACGTTTTTTGCGGGCGGAAATAAAGAGAAAACACAAGCCTTCTTTGCCGATCCGGCGACAGAAGAAGTGTATGTAATGGCCGTTCCCGGATACAGGGTGTACGTATCAGGGATCTTTGAATTGCCGGAAAATGGATGGCGTGACAAATTCGTCTTTGGGTTCAACTGGCGCAATTTTAAAAGTCTCGAGGCCTCTTTCAGGCAGGCGCCCTCTGAAAATTTCAAAGTCTCCATGGTCAAAGATTATTTTGGTATCGAAGGAATCGCCAGCGCCGATACGGCCAGGCTGAATACGTACCTGGATGAAGTGTCTTTATTAACAGCAGAGGAATATGTTTCTGAACCCGGGTTAATTGACAGCCTCGGACAGTTGCAACCGGACTTTCAAATTCTGGTTACAGATGTTGCCAACCGCACGTATCGCCTGCGGTTATTCAATGAAGTCCAATCCAAAGGCGTTTTGGGCATTATCCAGGACAGGGACGCGGCTATTTTTGATCGTGGAAAGATTCAGCATTTGTGGAGACCAAAATCGTTTTTTAGGAAAAAATAGTCTAGATTTTGGGCAGAAATGCCGGTTTTATAATCCGGTTTTCTTTATAACTTTACCCCCGCTTAACTCAAACCACTAATTCACCAATGAAGTTTATCGTTAACTCTGCTTACCTGCTCAAGCAACTTTCCAATATTAACGGTGTGATCACAACCAATCCGGTGGTACCGATTCTTGAGAATTTTCTCTTTGAATTGGAAAAGGGTGGACTGACGGTGACGGCTTCTGATCTTCAGACGTCGATGATCACCGAACTTCAGGTTGAGTCCAAGGAGAAAGGCAGCATTGCAGTTCCTGCCCGCATCCTGCTCGATACATTGAAAAACCTGCCGGAACAGCCCGTCACGTTCTCGATCGATGAGTCTACTTACAGCGTGGAGATCATCTCCGACAACGGGCGATATAAGCTTTCCGGAGAAAATGCTACGGATTTCCCGAAGGTACCTACTGTTTCCAATGATTTTTCCGCGGAGATTTCTTCCGAAGTCCTGTCGCGTGCTGTGAACAATACGATCTTCGCTACCAGCAACGATGAACTTCGTCCGGCGATGACGGGCGTTTACGTAAATCTCGGAGATAAGAACACCACCTTCGTGGCCACCGACGGGCACCGGCTGGTGCGCTACAGAAGGACCGACGTTAAATCCGACAATGGCAATGCGATCATCATTCCGCGGAAGGCGCTGAATCTTCTGAAGGCGACACTGCCTGCCGAAAATACCGAAGTGGTGTTGAATTTCAATATGGCGAATGCCTTCTTCAAGTTTGGGAACATCCGCATGATCTGCCGGCTTATTGATGAGCGTTTCCCTGATTATGAGAATGTTATTCCTTCCGGAAATAACATCAAGATGACCATCGGCCGCAACGACCTGCTCGGTGCGCTGAAGCGGATTTCCATTTATGCAAATAAGACTACCCATCAGGTAAGACTGAAGATCACTGGAAGTGAGTTGCAGATCTCTGCCGAGGATCTTGACTTTTCCAACGAAGCAAATGAAAGGCTGAGCTGCGAGCATGATGGCGAGGATATCGAGATCGGCTTTAACGCGAAGTTTCTTGTGGAGATGCTTGGCAACATGGATTCCGATCAGATCAGACTCACCATGTCTGCGCCAAACAAGGCTGGTGTGATCTTTCCCGCTGAAAAAGATAAGGCAGAAGATATTCTCATGCTGGTGATGCCGGTGATGCTGAACCAGTACGTTTAATAGGAAGTCCTAATATCATTTCAAAAGGACGCAGGTATGCGTCCTTTCTTTTTTAGCTTTCAAGTCTGTCAGGGAAGTAGGGCTGGTGGCGCCACTGACACTCACCCCGGGCCGCACGCATTGTTAGCCACACCCCCTCACCATTCACGAACGCCGCGCACGCATCTTGCTATGAATTAGCGGCCCCAATCACGCACGCCCTCACTCACCATTGACCACTGACCATTCACCCTCGGCCGCACACCTCAAGCAATGAAACAAACCACGCCGTTAGCCGCACGCCCCCCTCACAATTCACGATTGACCCGTCTTCGCATCAACGCGCAATCCACCGCAAGCTGCGTCGGGCACGGCGATTGACTATTCACGCGAGGATTCACGGACTGGCGGGCGGAATATATCCGCGCTTGCCGAGCTCGATCACCTCCATGTTCTTCACCTCTTTCCCGATGATCTGAAAGCGGAGCATGGTCTTCATATGATGGAATCCCTGATTCCCGGCGGCACCTGGATTTAAAAATAACATGTTGTTGAAAGCCGGGTCTTTCCCAACCTTGAGAATATGCGAATGTCCGCATACAAGAATATCCGGCGGTTTCGTTTTCAGAATTTTCGTTATCCGGGGTTTGTATCGCGGAGGCGACCCGGCAATGTGTGTCATCCATACCGACAATCCTTCACAAGTGAAAAAAAGGTCTTCCGGATACCGTATCTGGATGTCCTTGTCGTCAATATTTCCGAACACGGCGCGCAGTGGCTTGAAGTGTTCGAGCTGTTCGGCAACTTTCAGGTCTCCTATGTCTCCGGCGTGCCACAGCTCATCGCAATCGCGAAAGTACTCCGCAACTTTAGGATCGAGAAAGCCATGGGTGTCCGACAATAATCCGATTTTCATACCGAAGGTTAGGGATTTTTGGTCAAAGTGGACACCCATCACCAGTTTTTTCTCCTCAAGGCAAGTCTGAAGAGCGGTTGACCGGCTTTATAATATTTGGTATTTTGTATTTCATAAAAAGACCTGACCTGTATGAAGACCTGTCTCCTCGCTCTGCTTTTTTTCTGTATTGTCGTACTTTCCTCCCATAGCCAGGATTTTGCCTTCGGCGGTATCACGGCCAGTGAGCTTTCGATGGTTGTTTATGATCGCGATACATCGGCCAGTGCTGTCGTACTCAGGGAATTCGGACACGCCTTCATCAGCGGTAATGACTACCACCTTATCTTCAAACACCACGTCCGCATCAAGGTCCTCAAGAAAAATGGATTGAGTATTTCAAATATTGAGATCCCGTTGCACAAGCAAGGAAGTAACAGGATTGAAAAAATTATCGAGATCAAAGCTTCCTCTTTCAATCTTGAAAATAACCGCATGCGCGAGGAGTCTATTAATCCCCGGGAAGTTTTTACGGAGGAACGCAGTCAGTATCTCGACGTTAAAAAGTTTGCTATTCCCAAAGTGCGGGTGGGGACTATCATCGAATATACCTACACGATGACTTCTCCTTTTGTCTTCAACTTCCGGGAATGGGAATTTCAATCCGGTATTCCAAAGGTTGAGAGCGAATACTGGGCGTCACTTCCGGGTATCTATCAATACAACATTACGCTCCGTGGATTTCAGGAGCTTTCCAGGAACGAGAGCAAGATCATCAAGAACTGTCTCGGAGGAGGGGATCCCCGGGCGGGAGGCTTCTCGGCGGATTGTTCCCTGATGCAATTCGAAATGAAAGATATTCCGGCATTCGTCGAAGAGGATTATATGACTGCCAGAAAAAACTTTCTTTCCGCCATTAACTTTGAGCTTTCAGAGGTGCGCCACCCCGACGGGAGAATTGATAAAGTGACAAAAGAATGGAAAGATGCAGAGCAGGAACTGCGTCAGGAGAGTCGCTTCGGAGTGCAACTTAGAAAGGGGAGAGACATCGCCGACGAGGTAAAAAAGCTTCTGGAAGGCGAAGCCGATGATCTCAACAGAGCAAAGAAGGTGTATGATTTCATCAAAGGCTGGTATGTGTGGAATGACTACTATGGAAAATACAGTGAATATGGCATCAGAAAGGCCTTTGATGAGCGGAAGGGGAATGTCGGCGACATCAATCTTTCCCTGATTGCAGCACTTCGTTTTGCCGGGCTGGATGTTGAACCGGTTATACTGTCCACGCGGCAGAATGGCTCCGTTCAGGAAATTCACCCCGTGCTCAGCGAATTTAATTATGTGGTGGCAAAGGTGAACATCGGTGACAAGCATTACCTGGCGGATGCAACAGAAAAATTCCATCCGTTTGGTATGTTGCCCGAGCGATGTCTCAATGGAAAAGGGCGCGCGATCGGAGAGAAGAGTTCTTACTGGATAGATCTGAAGCCTGCAGTTACAGAAAAGACTACCTCAGTTTTTGCGCTCACCCTCGGAGAGGATGGCGTGATGCGTGGCACCATTCACGCGACCTATGACGGATACGCTGCGGTTGATAAACGGGAGGTGCTGGCGGGTGTATCACAGGAGGAATACATTAAAGATCTTGGCAAGTCATTCGGTTCGGTGAGCGTTACCGGCTATGAGTTTAAAGATATCGAAAATCTGGATAAGCCACTGGGCGTGAGACTCGATGTTGAAATAAGTGTGTTCGACAACTTCGAAGCGGCAAATTTCCTTTTCAATCCTTTTTTCTTTGAAAAATGGTCGGAGAATCCTTTTAAGTCGAAGGAACGATTGTATCCGGTGGACTTCGGGACTCCTGTTGAGCGACTAACCGTGTTCACTCTGGAATACCCTGCCACCCTTGAAATTGTGAACATTCCCGAAAAAGTAGGACTGGCCCTGCCTGACCAGGGCGGCCGGTTTATTTTTGAGGCACGGAATACCGGCAACAGACTGTCGTTCAATAATTCCCTGTCGATCAGAAAAGCTGTCTACACTTCTGCCGAATATCACGTTTTGAAAGAACTTTTCGCGCGAATCCTTCAGGTCCAGCAAAGCGAACTCATTTTTAAAAGGAAGTCATAAGGAGTGGGAGCAGCGGGGAAGACCGCCCTAGGGCGCGGATGAATTTCTTTGATGAAATTTGCTTAGTTTTGTTAGCCGGACGGCAGCGAAAACCTCGCCATACAGCCGCCTGGCAGACCGGTTCTCTTATCGTCCATTTTCTCAAAGTACCGAGTAAAACTGACACTGCATCGTTTTCTTTTGGTTACAAGATCAGATGGCGTTAATTTGCGGGTCTTAATAAACCTTATTTTTCAAAAGACTTATGAAGCGTACCACCATTTTGTTGATTTGCGTGTTGGCCGTTGTTGGTGTCTCTGCACAAACCGCTAGCGATGCATTGGAAAGAGATAACCAGACCCTGCGCGAACGCTACCTGGTTATGAAAAACAAATCCCAAAACTACCAGGAATATAAAGTTATCAGGGAGAATATCCTCGATGGCATGTGGCGGATCATTGAGGATTCATTGGGTCAGAAGCAGGCTTCTATCCGGCAGGCTAAGGCGGAAATCAGCAATCTGAATAAAGAATTAGACCAGAACATCGCCGCCCTGAAAGCGAAAGAAGAGGGCATGCAGGATGTGATGTATGCCAGCACGCACATCTCTGTGCTAGGAATTGACTTTGATAAGGGCTTCTTCGCAGGCATGGTCGGTGTCATCCTCCTCCTGCTGGGCGTTGTCATTGGTGTGATCTATTACACCCTCAAGATGATGCGCAAGAATCTCGGAGAAAAGATCGAGCTGATGAACTCCATCAGCGCGGAGTACGAAGATTACAAGCGCCGGGCCATGGACAAACAGACCAAGCTTTCGCGCGAACTTCAAAACGAAAGAAACAAGCTGCAGGAACTCGGAAGCCTGTAGGTTAGTGGCGAGTTGTCAGTTGAGAATGGCCGATGGCCATGGTTTTCTGCGCCGGACTGACGAGCTGCACATTGACGACTCACCACTTTTTTTTGATATATCTTTATTGGTATATCCGAACGTAATCAATCTCCATGCGCTGCGGCCAGATCGCGGGATCAACGCCTTTCGCGCCTCCCCAGTTACCACCAACAGCAATATTCATGATCAGGTAAAAGCGCTGGTCAAACGGCCAGCCTTTGTAATCATCTTTTGGATCACGATTCACGGTATGGTATAGGCGATCATCAACATAAAAGTCCATTTTATCTTCAAACCAGTCCACCGTGTAGACGTGGAAGGTATCCTGAGCGTCGGCAATGGTGATCTTTCCTTCCTTCTGCGTCTGTTTGATATGGTTGTAAGCTTCCGTGTGAATAGTGCCGTGAATCACGCCGGGATCATATCCCACATGTTCCATAATGTCGATTTCCCCACTCGAAGGCCAGTCACCGTATTTCCAGTCCGTGGGAAGCATCCAGATCGCGGGCCAGGTTCCTTTGCCCCGGGGCAGCTTTGCCCTGATCTCCAGGCGTCCATACAGCCAATCGCCTTTTTCACGTGATACAATTTTGGCGGAAGTATAGGCCTTCCCGCCAAGGGAATCCTGCCGGGCCTCGATGATCAGATGTCCATCCGCGACACGGACATTTTCCGGATCCTGTGTATAAGATTGCAGCTCATTATTGCCCCATCCGCAATTGTCAGGACAGCCATCGCCGGTATCAAAATTCCATTTTGCCGGGTCCGGCGCTCCATTTTTATCAAACTCGTCCGACCAAACCAGCTGGCGCTGCTTTTCATTCTTGCAGGAAAGTAGTAAAACGACCAGTATACCAAGGAGTGCGTATTTCATAAGTATCGGATTTTGGTCCAATTTAAAAGTTCAAAGTTTAAAAAGTTTAAAGTTTAAGATTTAAGATTGATTGACTCCTCCACGCCAGGAATCAATCTTAAATCTTAAATCTTGAATCTTAAATCTTAAAACTTTTGTAACCTTTATAGCAACCCACAGTTTCCCCTCTTGAAAACTTTTACATCCGATTTGAATTCTCTGGGAGATAATGCCTTGATGATCAAGGTGAAAGACGGTGATATCGAGAAGCTTGGGCTGCTTTTCGAACGCTACAAGAAACCCTTGTTCGGTTTCTTCTATGGCATGAACAGAGATGCCGCCCTCAGCGAAGACCTGGTGCAGAACGTTTTCTTCCGGATTCTGAAATATCGCTACCTGTTCCGCGGAGAGGGTGATTTCAAGACATGGATGTTTCACATCGCGCGCAATGTGAACCATGATCATTTCCGGAAAATAAAATGGAAAGGCAAGGATGACATTGATTCATGGCAGGAGCGCCTCAGTGTGGAGGAGAACCGCCAGACGGAATTTCAGCACGATGAAGAAATGGAGCTGCTATCCCTCGCCATGGAAAGATTGCCTGACGACAAGCGGGAAGTCCTGCTTCTCAGCAAATTCCACGACAAGAAATACCGCGAAATCGGGGAGATCCTCGGATGTACGGAAGGCGCCGTGAAAGTAAAAGTCTTCCGCGCCCTCCAGGAGTTAAAGGAGGTCTACAAAAAACTTGAAAAACATTTATAGCATGGAAGGCGAACACATCCGGCAATTATTGCTGCGGCTCAACACCGGCAAGGCAAGCGATGCTGACAAATTTGAAATCGAGAAACTCCTGGAGTCCGGCGTGATCAGCCTCCACGATATGGGGGGGATGAGCGCACTGGAGGAGCAGGTCATGGAACTCCGCCTGCCTGATCCCTCTTCCGCACTTGATACACGGTTTTATGAAATGCTTGCTGCGGAGAAAAAGACGAGACCTTCATTTTCATGGAAGCGGTTCTTTTCGTGGGAGCAGTTCGCCCCAAAGTTTGCCATGGCCGCTGTCACCTTGTTCGTGGGGATCGCCGCAGGCTACTGGCTCCGAACGCCCGACAAAGCGCCATCGCAGCAGATGGAAGCTTTGAGCCGGCAGGTCTCTGATCTGCAGGAGATGATGATGCTCTCTTTGCTGGAGAAAGGGTCTGCAACGGATCGCCTGAAAGCCGTAACACTGACGCAGGAGATGACGGAGGCCAGCCGGAAGGTAACGACCGCCCTGCTCCAGACGCTGAATCAGGATGAAAATGTCAACGTGAGGCTGGCGGCGCTTGAAGCGCTGAAACCTTATGTCGCCGACGGCAGTGTGCGTGAAGGCCTCATCCGTTCCATCGCAAAGCAGGAATCACCGCTTGTTCAGGTGTCGCTGGCAGAACTGATGGTTGCGCTCCGGGAGAAAGGAGCAGTAAGCGAATTTGAAAAGTTAATTGAATCGGAAAAAACTCCTGCGGAGGTGAAAAAGAAAATCCGCGAGAGCATTGACGTCTTAATCTGAAATATCATGCTGACAAGAATATTCTGGTTTGGTGTATTGCTCACCCAGGCTGCGCACGCCCAGACCTTTACGGAAAAAATCTCGAAAGAGCTTTCATTCGAAAAACCTTCGGCCGACAATGCCCTGATCATTGCCAACCTGAACGGCAGTGTGGAGGTCATGGGCTACGATGGTGACAGGATCGTGGTGGAGGTAACCAGATCGATACACGCAAAAACAGATGCGCGACTGGAAAAAGGAAAAGCGGAAGTTCAGCTTGCCGTCATTGACCGCGCAGATACCCTGATCGTTTATGTGCAGGATGGTTGCCACCAGTTCACGAAAAATGACCGGCAAAGTCGCCATTCTTCAGAACCGTTTCCCGGTTGGGGATACCACGCACAGTATGCGAAGGACTGTCATCCCGAGTACGACTACACGATGTCGTTTATTGTAAAAGTACCGGCGTCGATACATGTCATCGCCAATACGATCAACAATGGTAACGTCGCGGTGAAAAATGTGAACGGGGTGGTGAAAGCCGGAAATATCAACGGGAGCATCAGCCTTGCAAACCTTAAAAGTCAGGCGGAGGCCACGACGATCAACGGAGACTTGGACATTGAATACGCGAATAACCCCGGAAAGGCCTGCAGGTTTTATTCCCTCAACGGGGATATCAACGCTTCCTTTCAGCAAGGGCTCTCGGCCGATATCGCTTTCGAAAGCTTCAATGGAAGTTTTTACACCAACATTTTAAAGATTGAAAGGCTCCCGCAAAAAATGGAAAAGAGCAGCCACGGTGACGGAATTCATTACAAAATAAATGGTGACCGGTATCAGGTCGGCAGGGGCGGGGCCCTCCTCGATTTCGAAACATTTAATGGCAACGTTTATCTGAAAGAAAAAATCAACTGAGCAAAATTCAAATCAATAATAGTATGAATAAAAAGTATTTAATCATCAGTGTTATCCTGATCAGTCTTGGCCTTGTCCTGATAACGAATTCCATCACCCATGCGCAGGGTACCAATGAATTTATAGTCCCCCTGGCCGATCCTTCTAAGCGGGGCAAATTAAAGGCGCACCTGAATTATGGATCCATCACAGTCAAAGGGACGGCCCGGAAGGATGTGCTGGTAAAGTATGTTGCGGCAGACGACAAGGAGGAGGAGCGCGATGACGACGGTGATTCAAGGTCAGGATTGAAACGCATTGGCGGCGGCGGCATGGATCTTGAGGTAACGGAAAACGCTAACCAGGTAACGGTTCAATCCAATTCGTGGAGCCAGAAACTCAACCTGGAAATAGAAATTCCCTCAGGCATGGATCTGCAACTCCATACGTACAACGGGGGTGATCTCATGGTCACCAATGTACAGGGTGAGCTGGCGTTGTCAAATTACAATGGCGAGATCACAGCCCTGAATATTTCGGGTTCCGTAGTGGCGTCCACATACAATGGCGAGATCAAGGTGACATTTGACAAAGTCACCGATGGGACGCCGATGTCTTACTCTACCTATAACGGCGATATTGACCTTACCTTTCCTTCAACCTTCAAAGCGACCCTGAAAATGAGGGCCGAACAGGGTGAGATCTTCACCGGCTTCGATGTGAACATCACCAGCAGCGGCCCCGTGCAGACGAAGGATACAAAGGGTGGCGTGTACAAGGTTGTCGTAGATGACTGGAAGCGCGGCGAAGTCAACGGCGGAGGTCCGGAAATCACCCTGAAGAATTATAAAGGGGATATTCTTATCAGGAAGAAGTAAGATTTAAAGTTTAAGATTTAAGATTTAAGATTTAAGATTTAAGATTTAAGATTTAAGATTTAAGTCAAATCAATTTTAAACTTTGAATCTTAAATTTTGAATTTTGAATTTTGAACTTTGAATCTTAAATTTCTTCTGAACTAACTTCTCTTCTCCCCTCTATA
>JBARAD010000320.1:0-6537 GCA_049791675.1 Chryseosolibacter sp. | reverse complement strand
GCCCTGCATGTCGCGAATAATCACTTGTGCCTGGCTATCGCCGTTGGCATTTTGTACCAGAATATACAACACGTCCTTCGCAGGCACCGGATAGATGATCGCATGAAGTCCGGCATCATCATCATCCTGTATTTTATCATTTTCACGAGCGGCGGCGATCATGGTTTCTTCATCTTCATCGTCTTCAATCACAAAGCTAACCGTGCGCGGAACGCCGGGCACACCTTTGCTGTTTTTCTTCGAATAAGGAAGGGCGCTGACGGTATACATCCCGGCGTCACCCCACCATTTCCGGTTGCCGGACACCATGAGATACGGAGGCTGGTTTTCGTTGCGGTATCGCTCCCCATTCAGGTAGAACAGGACACTGCCCCTGTAAGAACTTTGTGTAAGCCCGGCTCCGATATTAAAGCCCGTCAGTCGCGGGTCATGAACATTTAACACATCACCGTTGCGCAGCTCCTGAACTTCCTGTCCCGATGCATCAAGTACGACGAAACGGTTTACTTCGGTCTTGTTAACAAAATCAAGGACCGCCATCTTAGACTGCAGTTCCTCACCCCTCCCGAGGCGTTGCGTATAAGCTTCAGCTTCCAGCACGTGTTCCCCGGAAACAAGCGCTCGTAACCGATATCCTGCAAGCAGGTAAGGAGTCTTATTCTCAGTGTTCATGCTAACATCATCGATCCTGAACAAGACACTGCCAACACGCTCCGGATTTGTATTGGCGCGGATGGTCCAAAAACGAAAATCCGGGTCACCGACATCCAGCGCTACCGACTCTTCAAAATCAACAACCTTCACTCCGGTGCGCGTGTCGACCACGCTGAAGTTCTGTACACCTGGCAGTGACAGGCTATACGCGAAGACACGCTTGGTGTATTGTTCATTTTCATCGTTACCTGTGGCGATATACGCTTTTGCGCCGATGCTGAATGTCGCTGGCGGATTCACGAATCCGAGAAGCATATCCGCCTTGCGACTCCAGCTGTCTGTTACGGGGTCATACTCCCAGAAATCTTTCAGCGGAGAATAATATCCGCCTCCGCCCACGTAGCCCCTGTCACCGAGCGTATAAGCAAGGGCTTGAGCCCGCTGCGTGCCTGGAAAGTCACCCTTCCTTGTCCACGCATCTTCCGCCGGATCATATTCCCACCAATCCTTGAGCCGTGTATCATAGTAATAATAACCCAGCCCGACGTAGGCCTTGTTTCCTATACTGATTCCTGTGGCAGAAGTTCTTCCTTTTACCGGAACATTGGCCTTCTGTTGCCAGGAATCCGTAGCAGGATCGTACTCCCAGAAGTCGGCGAGATAGATGGCGTTGTGCGCCCGGTCCAAACGGTAGGTCCCCGTGCCAACATAAGCTCTGTTACGGATCGTCAATGCCACCGGTAAATGTCTGCCCAGCGCATCGTAGCTCGCTTTCTGTGTCCAGTCATTTGCTGACGGATCATATTCCCAGAGGTCATTGTACCATTCCCAGTTAAAATCCCCTGGCGTATAAGATCCCGATGTGAAATAGCCTTTGTTGCCGAGGGAGAATCCGGCGGCACTGTTTCGCGCGTGCCCTTCAAAGTCCGCTTTCTGGGACCAGGTATCCCTGGCGGGATCATACTCCCAGAGGTCAGCAAGATAACCCTGCTCATTGCTCCCCGTTCCGATATACCCTTTGCCTCCAACCGTGAACGCGGCGGCGCCAAACCTCCCCGGTCCGGGAAAGTCTTTCTTCTGGATCCATTGATCCTGCGCAAACATGCTGGTGGTGATTCCACCAAATACCAAAATTGACCAAATGGTTTTACTGATTTTCATAAGTTCGGGCTTCGAATAAAATGAATTTGCAGTTGAGAAGTGTTAACACGAAGACAACAAGACCTCCCACGCGAAATGGAAGGTCCTGTTGCGATTGTAAAATCATCGTCGAACGAAGATCTTATGCACCGACAGGCGTTGTCCTTGAACAACCTTGACAAAATATAATCCGGGATGCGTGTCTCCGAGGTCGACATTGATCGTTTGTTCCTCGCTGTCAGCGTTTACCGAATGTCGGGCGAAAACTTTCCCATGTCTGTCGGTGACAATAATTTCGACCGGTGCAACGGCATTGCTGATCTGCACATGAAAAGATCCATTGTTTGGATTGGGATAAACGATCACCTCCGGTAATGAAGCGGTCTGGCATGCGCCAAGGTACCCGCCGCGCTCGAGGAGTTGTGCGACCGCATTCGGATTAAGACAAGTTGAAATATTCACATCACTGTTGCCCGGAGGTATGATACAGACCTGTACTTTGTCCATGTTGTTACCGCAGCGGACGTCCTTAACAGTGACGGTCGTCTCCGCGACATCCTGACATCCATTCGCATCGGTCACCGTCACGGTGTATGTAAAAGTGCCGACAACAGCCGGGCTAACGGTGCGTGTTGCAGACGTGGAGTTGTTATCCCACAGATACTGATAGGCTGGTGTTCCTCCCGAAGCCGCCGCCGACAACGTGAGTGAGGTAGGTCCATAACCGAGGTAGATTGTGTTGGCTTCTCCGCCGGGCGTGACAGCATAAGCATCGGGGATCAGCACATCCAGCGTGTTCGGCGTGTATTCGTTGAATGCTGCGGAATAATCGGCGCTGCTCGTGGAGCCAGTCCCGATGTATCCTTTCGATCCGACAGCGAAGGCAGCCAGGGCGTATGCGTTTTCTGGATAGTCCGCCTTCCGGCACCAACTGTCCGTGGCGGGGTTATACTCCCAGAAATCTTTCAGCAAGCTGTAGTATCCTCCCATGCCGACGTAGCCTCTGTCACCAATGGTCAATGAGGAAGCGTGGTATCGCGGGAGTCCGGGAAAATCGTTCTTGCGCGTCCACGTATTTGCTACGGGATCGTATTGCCACCAGTCTTTCTTCCGTGTATCATAGTAATAAACACCCATGCCGACATAACCCTTGTCACCGATCGCGAACCCACTGGCTGCATGCCTCCCCTGCTCAGGAACATTGGCTCTTTGAAGCCAGCTGTCCGCGACCGGATCGTACTCCCAGAAATCGGACAGATATATGGCGTTATGAAACCGGTCCTGACGGTATTGTCCTGTCCCGATATAGCCTTTGCCTCCGATGGAAAAGCCTACAGCCGTTCCTCTTCCCAACGCATTGAAGCTGGCCTTCTGCGTCCAGTCATTGGTGGCGGGGTCGTATTCCCAAAGATCATTGAACCATTGCCAGTTGATATCGCCGGGGGTATTTGAACCCGTTCCGATGTACCCTTTGCCCCCAATCGTAAATCCGGTGGCTCCCATACGGGCCGTCCCTTCGAAGTCCGCTTTCTGAGACCATGCATTTGTCACCGGATCGTATTCCCAAAAATCAGTCAAATACCCTGACAGGTCAACGCCGAGGCCGATATATCCCTTGTCCCCGATGCCGATACCAGTCGCGCCAAAACGGCCGCCACCTTCAAAGCTGGCTTTCGGCGTCCAGGAATCCTGCGCACCCACAGTTCCGGCGAACGTGACCGCCAGCGTCATTAACATCAATACTGTAATAATTTTCATAATCATCATGTTTAAACTGTCGACTGACATTTATATAAGACCTTCAGAAGTCAGAATCTTTATTGATCTTGCCATCCGAGTGCTTCTATTTCCGATCTTGTCACAGCAGGGGGCATCATGCCCTTTTCCATTTTGGTCACAACCAACCGCGCTACCTTTTCGGCGTCTTCTTTCCGCGCGAAGGCCCTGGTGCCTGGAACGGCAGGCACTGTCGTCTGGTGAATGAAGACTTTTCCGTCCACGAGAATGTCATAACCGTATGCATCCGCGCCTACCCCGATCATCGTGTACGTGATCTTTCGCGTGGTGTCGGATTTCAATTGTGTGGAGGAATCGACATTTCGACTCAATGTTTGAGACTGACCCGGAAAAAAGCCGGGCAGCAGGAACAGGAATGCGATGGTGAAGCGGCGGTTCATAACTCGGATGGGAGCGTCGTGCAAAATCTGCCTGAACATTACAACCATTGGCTGATTTAGCCCATGACAAATGCGTCGAACGCCGGCGATCTTTGTCATCACGGTAATGTGCTAATGTGCTAATGTGTTAATGTGTTAGTGTGCCTCGTCCGCAGGAGAACATCAGCACACCAACACATCAGCACAACATGAGCACATTAACACATTAGCACCTTAGTACCTTAGTACCCTTCGAGGTGCATGTACTGGCTGAGTTTCCAGTCGCCGTTGATCATCAGTGCTTTTTCAACTTTTAATTTGTGCGTCATGCCCTGGGCATTGAATGTAATAGTCATTGGTCCGGAAGTAAATTCACCGTTCTTCGCGTCCGGAACTTCCGCAGAAACAAGTTCGATCGTGCGCCAGTCGATGCCTGCTGCTTTCCCTTGTCGCAAAATAGACTCGAAGGAGCGTTGGAATTGCGGATACAGAACGAGTTCAAATTCTTTCTCAAATTCACGTGCGGCTTCGCTGAGGTTCTCACCATACAACTCCGCATTGCTAACCATGAGCGCATGAAAATCTGCGACGGTGGGGAACAACGCGGAAAATTCGTGTACAGAAGACCGCTGAAGCGCCGTGATGACTTGTTGTCCGATTGTTACTTTGGCATCACTCTCCGAGTAATAAAATCCAAAGGATGTTACTGTTACCATAATTACTGTTAATAAGATTGACGTTTTCATTTTAGTTATTGATTAGTAAGGTTTATAGATTTTCAAGTTGTTTGGGAGATACAGGAGCGGGTACGAGATTGTTTTGCGGCGGCAGCGACTTCAGGTAGGTAAACACTGCCTCGAGGTCTTCGTCCGTCATGTGCCTGTACATCTGCCATGGCATGGGCGGCAGCAGATCTCTGTTGGTTTCAATTCCCTTCGACTTTCCCTTGCGTATGGCGATGATAAACTGTTCAAGCTTCCAGTTTCCGATACCAGTATCATCCGGACTAAGATTCGCGGCATAGGAAATTCCCCACGGGCCGACAAAGGCGGTGAATCCATTATTCATCACCAGCCAGTCTTTTGTTTTGATAACATTCTCAAGTTTCTCTTCCCGGGGATGGCCGGAGAATAACCGGGTGGTATCCGGTTCCGGCCCGTGTGCAGTCATCACTTTGGGGGAATGGCAATCATTGCAACCGCCAATCGTAGTCAGATACTTTCCGCGTGCGATCAAAGTCTCTTTCGATGGCCGCGCAACAGCCTCCGATGCATGTGCAGTCGGTTGCGTGCAGCGGATCATCGCAAATAAAGAGAGCACTAAAAAGGCGTTCAGGATTTTTGTGTTCATTGGTTTTTGAATTGATTTTGGCGGTTTAACGAACGCAAATGCATCCATGGCCTACGCAGAAAAGAGGATAGCCTACGCAGAAACACTTTTGTTTGAAACATAGCGATGCGCATTTACGTAACATCTCGGCATAGCAACCCACACCATGAACCGCTCCTACAATCACATTACAGTTGATTCACCCAACATTCCGCTGGTTGGCGAACATGAAGACCGGACCCTCCCCTTCGGCGAGTTCGTACCTTTCCGGCCGGTGGAAATGGAGTCTGTACTCGGACCTGTGAACTCACAGGATATGTATCTTCCCAACTTCACTGTTCGTGCTTTCGAAGGAAGAATGACGCGCGATGCGGTCTTCTACGATCAGCAGGGAACAGGCCTGGGCATGCTGGGAAGTTGTATCTTCTTCAAAGGAAAATTTAGAACCTTTGTGCCCGGAAGAACGGAAGGCATCATATCCTTTAATGGATCACATAATTTCAAATTTGATCCAAACAACGAATTCCGCCACCTGTGCCTTGCCGATACGGAGCTGGACTTCCTCCACTTCTCGTATTCACCGCGCTTCCTGCGTCAGCTGCTCCCTGAGAATGAACGATGGGCAGAATTACTTCAGGAGAAGATCGAAAAAAAAGAAAGGGTGGTTGGTGATCGTTTCGCGGCGATCTCCCTTGCGCAGGAACAGGCGCTCGCCAATATTTTCAATACCCCGCTAACGGGAAAACTTGGATACATGATGATTGAAACAAGTATCATCCAGGTAATTCTTCTCCAGATGTATTCACTTTTTCACAAGGAAGAAGCATTCAAAGAACCTGCCGTGGGCAAGCGGGATATCGAACTGATGCAGGAATTAAGAAATTACCTCAACTGCAGGTTTCTTGACGATCATACGATCTCAGGACTGGCGCAGCAGTTTGGCACGAACACCAATAAGCTGATGACGCTCTTCAAAAAACTTTTTGGCAAAAGCATCTTCGAGTACCTGACGGATCAGCGCATGGAGCATGCCCGCAAGCTGTTGCGGGAAGAAGGACTACTGGTCACTGAAGTGTCGCGCAACGTCGGATATAAGAACCCCAACCATTTTTCCACAGCATTCAAGAGAAGGTTTGGCGTGAATCCCTCTGATTATGGGGAAAGGGGTTTAAGAGGTTTAAAAAGTTTGAGAGGTTTAAGAAGTTTGAAAAGTAAACAGGTAAATAGGTAAATCAGTAGTTAGTAGATAAGGGAAAGG
>JBARAD010000319.1:0-28187 GCA_049791675.1 Chryseosolibacter sp. | reverse complement strand
GGCCGGGCCGCCGGCTGCGGCCGCGTGGCCGGCCGCGGCGGTGTGTTCAGGGTTTTTAGGAATTCAATTTTGTTGTAAAGTTTTACAAGGTCGATCTTTCCAGTGAAATTGTTTTCACGTGAATTCTGAATGGTGTTTTTAAAATCCAGACTGTCCGGAAGGTCCTGGAGATTTTTTTCAAACGCAATCGCGTCCGGGATGTTCACCGGGCCCGCGCGCCAGTTATAGCCACCCTGGTACCGGTATTCTGCGTTTAGCCAGTCCGTTATAGGAAACTTGTCGAGCGGAAGGGTATAGTTCAGCGTGACGGTCTGATCGAAAGCCTTCATCCTTCCCAGTGATTTCAGGTTGTTCATCACGGAGTCTTTCTTGGTTTGGGTGTCGATGTCGCCTTCCGGTTCATCGACGACGGCGTTGGCGCGCGAATTGTATTCCACGGAGAGCCCCCGTGAAATATTCCAGCGTAGGCTGTACTGCCTGTTGAAAGTAAAGTACTTCAGGTAATTGGGTTGCGAATAACTGAAGGTTCCGTAGGTGCCTGCAGAGTTCCGGTAGATTTTCTTTCCGAAGGATCTGTCAAGGTCAGCGCGCACGGAAATGTTGGAGGGGAGCAGACTTAAATTAAAGTCCTTGAGGAACTTCAGATAGGGCGAACTGAAAGCCTTCACGTCCTTGAAGGGTTCGATACCGGTTGCTTTCGGCGCGAAATTATAGGCCACTGACCCGCGGTACTGGCGCAGCAGGGATTCTTTGGTGAAGAAGTTTGTCTGCAGGGCTTCGCTGTAGGAATAACTGAAGGAAAGGTTTTCAATATCATAGATGTGCGGTGTGGCGTCCTGCTTCACTTTCACTTTTCGCACATTGACAAAGTTCAGACTTCGCCGGGTTGTTTTATCCTGGATAAGGTCCTTGAAGTTGTCGCGGTCATCCTGACTGGAGAAGGATTTCAGGGCTGCATCCACTTTCATATCCGGGTTTGCCGGATCGTAATTCGGATTGATCGTGGTGTTCTCATAGCTGACGAACATGGGTATCTTGATCCCGGTATTGCCAGGCAAAAGTTTATCGACATTAACATTTGCAGACACATCGTACGCCGTTGTTTCGTCGCGGGCCCTTTCACCGATCTTCGAACTCACACTTCCGAATCCAAAAGTAGTGTGTCGCAGCGCGCCGGTTAAAGTGGCAAAGTCGGCGAGTTTCGCGCTGAGCGTTGTACTGACAGCCCATCCCGCCGTGCGGTCAAAGGCTGTGACGCGCAACTCGTTGGCCCATACGCAGACGGAATGTGAACGGCGGTCATCGGTTTTCGGATTTCGGACGCCGATCATCATGAGCTGCACACTGCTCAGGTCGGGTCGTCCGACCATGCGGATAAGGTGTCTGCCAACGGGCTTTCCTCCCTGACGCGGATACGGTTCTGATGCAGGAAAGCGTTCGCGGTCGCGCGACGCCTTCAGGGCGTAAAGCTCATTGAGGTCGAGATCAATTTCATTCTCCTCGGGCCAGACATCGCGTGCGCTGGGATCGGCGATGGAAGCGTCAGAGATCTTCAACGGTATCTCGATCTCGTAGTAGTTCTGATCGAAGTCTGTGCCGAGTCTTAAAAATGCGTGAAGCTCGTCATCCTGCGACAGACTGTTGGCATGAAGGAACATCTTTATCCTGCCATAATTGAAGAGGTCCATGCCGACGTTCTTGAAGATCGCACGCGCATCTCCGTCTTTCAATTCGTCAATGCAGACCTGCACAGATTGTTCATTCAGTTCCCGCGAAACGGCGGAGGTAACATCACGGTCCCTTTTCAGTCCGGGAGGAACGACATAAGGCGATGTTGGAGGGGCACCCGGAGCAGGCGTGTCTGCTGTACCGTTTTCCTCCAGGTTTACTACCGATACGGTGAAGTCATCGAAATTCGGTTCCTCCTGACCCTGAAATCCGCCCCCGCGCAGGTCGGCCTGGTATCTTCTCCAGCGGCTGCCGATCATACGGAAGTTGGAGAAGCGCAAGACAACAGGCTGCTGAAATCCTGTAAGGATCATCCGCATATAACGGATGGATTTGAAGCCGCTGATGTTTCCAACCTTGGACTCAAAATCGCGAACAGGAATCCGATACAAATACCAGATTTCATCCTGATCCGTATTGCCCTTTGCGAGAACCTGATCTACAATATATTCGCTCCCGATTCCCAAACCGCCCTTCTTCAGATCAATATCATACTCATAATACTCTTCCAGTTCATTGAGCGTATTGTCTGCATTCAGATCTTCATTATCCGGTGTTTGTGTCGCGGAACGCGCGATATCATCAGCGGTGGTGGTAATGGGTGAATTCCCTTCAAGGCCGTTAAAATATTTGTAGCGTTGCAGGATCTGTGCGTCAGCGTTGGTGAATTCCTCGTCAAAATAGTGTTTGAAATCGTCAGCCGACACATCCTCAATCACCACGGCCTGGGCGTCAGGGTTCAAAGCGTTGATGAATGTATCCTGAAATTGTCCCGCCTCTTTGTTTGAGGGCAAGCCATCGAGCCCAACATCCTGATTGGCGCGTGACGCGGGTTCGATGTCAAAAGCATTTGTAAGGTATTGTTGATTGGAGACATAGCCCCATTCATTGCGCGAGGCCGCAGCTTCAAGAATGCCGTCGGCGGGAAGGCCATTTTCAAAGGCGTGTTTTGAGTCGCGGGCGACGTCTTCCGAAATACTTCCCAGTTGAAATATCAACTTGCCGCCTGTTGTATTGTTTTCTCCGGTATTTTTTCCCTCGACAAGAACTTTACCACGTTCCCCGTCGATAAAGGGATTGAGCAACCAGAACTCAACATATTCAATATTGGCTTTATCGAAGTCAACTTCCGTGCGAACGGCAGTGGTGATACCGCCCCAGTTTGTTGTGGGATCATCGGAAAGCAATCCGGAATTCGTCAGGTTTGGATTGTAGTTATATTGTCCTCGTTCGCGCGGATAGTACGCCAGATCAAAGATCGACTGCCACAAAACTGCCTGCGGAGGTTGAAAGAACTGATAGATCTCGTCAGGAGCGACGGGCCGTTCATAGTGGTTCGTCACCTTGTCCGGAATATTCGAAGGTTTATAGCGGCCCCCTGTCCGGTAGAACTGGTTGTCAACTGAGTACCATGCAAGCCGTGCTCTCTTGTATCCTGCGCGCACATCCATGGGATTGCCACCGCTGAGATCAAATCGCGGATCTCCCTTTGGCGTAGCCGCGAGCTTCCATCCCTGGGGGGACATCAGCGAATAAGGCGTGGCAGTGTTTTCAAAATCATCCACGTAAGCGGTCCCCTCACCATCAACAATGTTGGAAGTTCCCGGAAGAAGCTGGGCAAACTCTCCCGTGAAGTTGATGGACGACGGCTCTTTCGTTTGAACAATGGGTATGGCGTCGACAAGCTTGGTCAGCAACCGGCTTTCTTTCCGAATGTTGAAGTCGAGTCCATATTGAACATTCCGGGCAGGTTCTGTACCGATCTGGTTGCGACTCACCAGCGGTCGTTCATTGTAATACAACAAGGTCGATCCGAAGTTCACATCTTCATTGAGCAGATAGTCGAAGCGGGTTCCCACAAGACTTCGCGTCTGAAACGCAAAGGGATCTGATTGCTCATACTGCACACTGATATTCTTCCCGGAGCTGAGAATGCTCTCATTGTTGATGATGACCTTTCCAAAAGTATAATCCACCGTGTAGTCCGTGCCTTCCTGCAACGGCATGCCTCCGGCAAATATTTTCACAGAGCCTTGAGAAATGCCGAAACCCGGGATGAGAATTTCTTTGGCAGACCCGGCATTGTACTGCCCTACGATAAAAAATTTGTTTTTCGTGGCAAACAATTCGGCATCAGCCTTCGTGGTACGGTAAAGCGTATCGTAGGAATATTTTTGGATGAGAACGTCTTCATTGGGTTGGTTGCGGAATCCTTCCCTCAACGCCTGGCTGAAAGGCTCAAGATAGGGGAAGATGATCAGGCCATTGAGCGTGTTGATCGTGATGCCGTCAACAAAGTCGAAGTTTCCATCGCGCTGCGGGTCGTTAACTGGATTGAGTTTGTCCAATCCGAATATTTCAATCAGCTGGCGCTCGCGAAGGGTCGTACTTCCTTCCTGCAATTGCGGATTGTCGATACCCGTACGGTCATCGCGATAGATCACGCGAAGCTGAAATCCTTCACGCGACAATTGATTTACATTAAGCGAGTAAATGTTCTTCATCATCAGGTCCCACGTCGGGATAACCTTGTCAAATTGATCGCGGATACTGACCTTTCTCGGACGGAGCAATTTCAAGAAAATGACATCTTCATCTTCCATCCTGTCATAGTCATCGGAGAGCTCACCTACCCGATACGTTCCCGTGCCGGAGGTATATTCATACGCCACCGCGAGGGCTTCGTCATTTTGTAACTTGCGTGTAAGGGTGACGTAACCCAATTGCGGGTGGAAGGTGTATTCCGTGGGGCTGAGGCGCCGGGCTCCTGTTATTTTTTCGAAATCCGTTCCGTTGTTATTCTCGCCTGCAAAGAAATTTTCGAGGAGGCCGTTGATGTCATCAGAATTCCTGTTCCCCAATGCCTTTAGGGAAGCGAGCAGGTTGTTGGCATCGTTGGCAGTTGGGCGTGTTGCCCCGGCCGATTGAACGACGCTATTGTAAATTCTTCTTCCTTCTCCGAGGTCCATGAGCCCCACAACGTTGCGTAGCGTCTGTGTATCATTGTTCCGGTTTAGAATGTAAACTTCAACACGGGTAATGTTCACGCCGGAAGTGATCTGGGGGAGGTTCTGTATCCATCTCCTGTAATTGTCACGGAAATAATGTCCCAGAAAGAAGTGGCGGTTCTCATCGTAGTTGGAGGCGATGATCTCAAAGGGTCGGCCCTGGCCATTGTTACCGCCAGGGATCTCAATGGAAGCGACTTTACCGCGCTGCGTGGAGGCAATGGTGGTGACGTTCAGTTTTCCGAATTGCATCTGTGCTTTCACGCCAAACAGGTTTTGCGCTCCCTGGATCAGCGTATTGTTCAAGGGAAGGCTTACGTTTCCGATCTCCAGTTTCTGGAGGATGTCTTCCTTGTAGCCCGTGTATTCAACCTTCATGTTATTTTGAAAGTCGAAGGAATTGTTGTTATCGAAATTGGCGGTAACAGCAAGTTTTTCGCCGACTTTACCCACCACGCTCATGTTGATCTGCTGGTCAAACTCAAAACCCCCGTTGCGTTGCTGGCGAATGGGAATAGAAGGATTGCTGATCTTCTGAAAGGAGCCCCCGAAATCCAGTGTTACAAATCCCCGGGGCACGAGTTCGACATAGCTACCTCCGAAAATGCGGTCCAGAATCGGGCTCACAAAGATTTTCGGTGTGAAGCCTCTGCCACTGACGGCGCTCTCGCCGTCCATCGCCCGCGAGCGGTTTTTCCAGTAGTCCTTTAAGATCTGGCGATCCTGATATTGTTTAAATTCCTCAAAAGACATACTGGTCGTGGGACGGTAGTTCAACTCGCCGATCTTCTCATAGATGGTGTAATTGAGGGCCGTATCAATTTCAACATCCATTTTCAACTGGTTCGGGTCCTTGAGGAAGAGTGGAGATTCCGAGGTTGTATTTGAGAAGGGGTCACCATACCGGTCGCGCGGCGTATAGGTTGGCCTCCGGGTAGGTTCGTAAGTTCCGTTCGGGATAGTATCAGAAGGCGCTGTCCGGGTCGTATCGGGCCTTTGCCCATAGGCATCGGTGGATAATAAGAGACCAAGCCAGACCGTTAGCAGGCTAATCGCAAAAGCAACGCAGTTCTTTGAGGTAACGAGAGCCAAATTAATTAACCAATTTACAGGATGGGCTGAAGTGCAAATTGACACCGGATGGAAGCTTTAGGCAAACAATCCAGCCAATTCAAAACCCGCACAGCGGCTCATCGACGTTTCTTCCCTATGAATACAGGTTTCCCCAGGCGTAAGCCTATGCATTCTTAAGTGCTTGCTTCACTAAATCTTCTAAAGTAATGGTATTTCCCGATTTTTTCAGGACGGTATCTACACTTTTCTCGGCCGACGTTTTGGGAAGGCCCAGTGTGAGCAATGCAGATAACGCTTCCTTGCGCAAAGTATTGTGTCCGCCGAATGAAACTGAAGGCTGACTCTCCTCCCAGGTTTCTTTCTTAAGTTTATCCTTTAATTCAATGATCACGCGTTGGGCGGTTTTGCCACCTATTCCTTTGATGGACTGGAGGGCGGCGGCATTCTCATGGACGATGGCATGCTTCAGCTCTGCACTATTCATATAAGATAACATCACTATCGCCGTGCTCGGGCCCACGCCATTCACGGAGATCAACTGCTGGAACAGCCTTTTCTCATCCTCCTTGCTAAAACCGAAGAGGATATGGGCATCCTCGCGGATGGCCAGGTGTGTGAACAACATGATGTTCTCCTGATCCTTGATATCAGTATAGGTCGCCAGCGATATCGTAGCCTGATATCCCACACCCCCTACGTCGATAATGACGTGGGTGGGGTCCTTATGCGCCAATCTTCCTTTTAGAAACGCTATCATTATTTATTTTACCACGAAGATACCCTGACAAAAAAATTTCAAGAAACATTCCTTCGGACGAGCGTATCGTAAAAATCCTTTAGTGTCTTAGTGCCCTTCCTGGTTTTTAGAGGTGATCATTTTGTTCGTGTAACTGGGCATCGACCACCGCGATGGCTGCCATGTTCACAATTTCGCGAATAGAACTTCCGAGTTGCAGAATATGAACAGGTTTCTTCATTCCCAGAAGGATCGGTCCGATTGCTTCTGCTCCTCCAATCTCCATCACGAGTTTATAGGCAATATTTCCTGACGCAAGGTTGGGGAAGATCAGTGTATTAGCCCCTTCCTGCGAAAGTTCACTGAAAGGGTACGTTTCCTGCTGGATTTCGGTATTCAGCGCCACGTTGGCCTGAATGTCGCCTTCGACAATCAGATGCGGATATTTCCGCTTGGCAATCTCAACGGCAGCCCGGGTTTTCTCAGGCACTTCACCTTTTGAAGAACCGAAATTCGAATAAGAAAGAACAGCGATTCTTGGCTCGATGTCGAAGAATTTTACCCCTCTGGCAGTAAGCTCGATGATCTGCGCAAGCTCTTCAGCCGTCGGATCGAGGTTAACGGTGGTGTCAGAGAAGAAGTATGTTCCGCGCTTGTTGGTAATGATGTACATCCCGGCAACGCGGCTTACGCCCGGCGCCACGCCGATAATCTGCAGTGCAGGAGAAATTGTTTTGGGATAATCCTTCGTCAGACCTGATACGAGCGCGTCGGCATCGCCAAGTTCCACCATCATCGATCCGAAGTAGTTCCGCTCGCGCATCAGCCGTAGACAATCCTGATAGGTGATCCCTTTCCGCTGACGTTTTTTATAAAATACTTCGGCGTAGCGCTCAACCATTTCATTCTCCGCGCGGGGATAGATGATCGGACAATCCTCGAGATCAAGTCCGTGATATTTGATCATTTGCAGGATCTCCTCCTTGTTGCCGAGCAGAATTGGTTTCGCAATACCTTCATCCTTCAAGACCTGAGCGGCCTTGAGTATTTTGTGATGTGTAGCTTCCGCGAACACCACCCGTTTCGGATCGCGTTTCGCGCGGTCGATCACACGAGACATCAGTTTCTGATCGATACCGATCCGTTTCAACAATTCCTGGTGATAGGCTTCCCAATCGGTGATGGGATTTTTCGCGATACCGGATTCCATGGCCGCCCTTGCAACGGCTGGCGATATCGTGGTGATCAATCGGGGGTCGAGGGGTTTCGGGATCAGGTATTCAGGTCCGAATTGAAGTTTATCCGTGCCGTATGCCTTCACCACCATATCGGGCACCGGCTGTCTGGTGAGCTGCGCGAGCGCCTGTACTGCCGCCAGTTTCATCGCTTCGTTGATCTCGGTTGCGCGCACGTCCAGCGCACCCCGGAAAATGTAGGGGAATCCAAGGACATTATTGACCTGATTCGGCGTGTCGGAACGTCCTGTTGCGAGGATGGCGTCCGCCCGTGTGCGCCGCGCCAGGTTGTAGTCGATCTCAGGATCGGGATTGGCCAACGCAAAGACTATTGGTTTGTCGGCCATGTTCAGCAGATCCTCAGGCGACAACGCATTGGCTACTGAAAGACCAACAAAAACATCGGCTCCCTTGACGGCCTCCTGTAAGGAAGCTACATCGCGGTCTGTAACGAATTGTTGTTTGATCGCGTCAAGGTTTGTGCGGCTTCTTGTCAGCGGACCTTTGCTGTCGCACATGACGATATTTTCTTTTTCGGCCCCGAGCGCCAGGTAGAGTTTTGTACAACTCACTGCCGCTGCGCCGGCGCCGTTGACTACAATGGTGACTTTATCTATTTTCTTCCCGACGAGTTCGAGCGCATTCAGCAGGGCGGCAGCGGAGATGATGGCGGTGCCATGCTGGTCGTCGTGCATGATCGGGATGTTCATCTTTTCCCGAAGCTCAGTCTCTATCTTGAAACATTCCGGCGCCTTGATGTCCTCGAGGTTGATGCCCCCGAAAGTAGGCTCGAGCGATTTTACTATCTTGATAAACGAATCCGGATCCTTTTCATCGATTTCAATGTCGAAGCTGTCGATGCCCGCGTATTTCTTGAACAGAACGGCCTTGCCTTCCATGACGGGTTTTGAAGCTTCAGGACCGATGTCGCCCAATCCCAACACGGCTGTACCATTGGAGATGACGGCGACAAGATTTCCTTTTGAAGTGTACTTGTAAACATTTTCCTTGTTGGCGTGAATTTCTTTACACGGTTCGGCAACACCCGGAGAGTAGGCGAGGGCCAGATCCAGTTGGGAACTGAGAACCTTTGTGGGGACGACCTCTATTTTGCCGGGCTGCCCTTGCATGTGGTAATTCAGGGCGTCTTCTCTTCTGATTTTTATTGACATGCTGATGATTTCTGTTGAGACGCCAAAGATAAGAACTGCGGGGGAATATCCTCGTGCGACGTGAGCGGTGAGTTGTCAGTAAGGCCCGCTTTTCGACAGCGCCCTGTCGACGGCGTTTTTACGCGCTCAACAGAGCGTTTTAGCCATATTGTGATCGGACGCGTACGGGATTTCTGGCCAGACAATCACGCTTGATTGTAAAAAATAAGCCAGGAAGCGTCTGATAAGAACGAAGGCAATTCAGATCTGCTGATAAGCGCTGATAACAGGAGACTCATTCACAACGCACCACTTCAAATTCCCACGATCAGCTTCTGACCGGGCTGGATCTTGCTGTTGCTAAGCTTATTCAGTGTTTTGATTTTCTCGATGGTGAGACCGTTGAATTTGCGCGAAATATCCCACAGGGTATCTCCAGGTTGAACAACGTAGGTCTTTGTTCCCTGCAAGCTGGTTACGGCAGTACTCTTCTTTGTTGTAGAAGCAACGCGCGTGCTGGCACTGCCATTCACCCAGATGTTCAGACGCTGGCCCGTTCTGATAACATCACTGCGAAGGTTATTCCATTTTTTGATGTCGCCAACACGCACACGGTGCCGCATGGCAATCGAGCCAAGTACATCGCCGCTTCTGACTTTATAAACAATCCTCTCCCGGCCAAACGTAGTGCCTTCCATTGTTTTGGCAAGTAGCTCAAGTTCTTTCTTTCCCACTTTGGAGGCAGAATCCAGAATGGCAAGCCGGTCAGCCATCAATTGTTCTTTCGCAGTCGCAGGAATACGCATCACAAATGATTTACCCGTCGTCTCCGGAATCGCGTTGCGTTGAATAGCGGGGTTCAGGCGTTGCAGATCTTCCAGGCAGGATCCTGTAAGACTCGCAAGCGTCTCAAAGTTCAAGAATTTTTTCACGTGCAGCGTATCGGAGCGCACGAGCATTTCTTCACCTTCATCGAAGAAGTTATGTTCATCGAGATGATTCATGGTGTAGATCATGGCCACAAATTGTGGCACATAAGAGCGGGTTTCACGCGGCAGTTTCGGATAGATCTCCCAGAAGGTCTTCTTATAACCCGATCTGCGTATAGCCTTGCGAACATTTCCCGGTCCTGTATTGTATGCGGCGAGGGCAAGTTCCCAATCGTTGAACATCCTGTGAAGGTCCCGGAGATAACGACACGCCGCGTCGGTAGCTTTTTCAGGGTCCATTCTTTCGTCGATGTACCAGTTGTTGTTCAATCCGTAGTATTTTCCGGTAGCCGACATAAATTGCCATAATCCCACAGCGCGCACACGCGAAACCGCGCGCGGATTCAGACCTGACTCGATGATGGCCAGGTATTTCAATTCATCCGGCAAATTGTATTTGGCGAGGTATTTTTCGAACAAGGGAAAATAGAGATTTTTCCGCCGCATCATGAGCCGTGTGTACTCGCGATCCTTGATGGTAAAATAATTGATAAACGCGTGGACCTTGTCATTATAGACCAGCGGAATATTGGAGGGAAGGCATCTGAGGCGATCGCTGAGAACAGTCGGGTCGTCATCACCGGGAATATACTCCAGGTCATTGGGCAGATAATAGAAGACATAATCTGCGGTGTCTTCCTTATACAGCATTTCCTCCTCCGCTTCCGCTACTTCAAGCGAATCCACGACGACGGAATCCAGTGATTGAATGATTTCCTGGGGCAGGTCCTGAGCAAATGCCTGCGTTGAGAAAAATATGAAGAGAAGAAAGAAAGAACCTTTTCCCATATTAGTTCAGCTGTGTTAAAAAGTTAGAAAAATGTAAAAGCTTCGATTCTTCAAAGTCATCTGCGATAACCTGGAGTCCGATGGGCAAACCATTTCCGTCATTTCCGCAAGGGACGGAGATCGCCGGGACGCCCACCACATTAGCCTGAACGGAAAAAAGATCTCCCAGGTACATCTCAAGCGGATTACTTGTATGCTCACCCAGCTTAAATGCGGTTGTAGGCGTAATCGGCATCAGGATAAAATCATATTTCTTGAGCAACTCCTTCGTCCTGTCCCGGATGATACGCCTTACCTTCTGCGCCTTGGTGTAATAAGCGTCATAATAACTTGAACTCAATACAAATGTGCCTAGCAGGATCCTTCGTTGTACCTCTTTTCCGAAACCCTCGGAACGGCTCTTTTTATACATCGAATGGAGATCGACGGTAGCCTTGCTCCTGTGTCCATACCGCACGCCATCAAAACGTGACAGGTTCGAACTCGCCTCGGCGGTCGCAAGGATATAATACGTCGGCAAAATGTAATCCATGAGGGGAAAACTGACCGGCTCGACACTATATCCTGACTCCTTTAATTTATGAATCTTTTCAAGAATGTTTTCACGGATCTCAGGTTGAATGCCCTCAGCATTATCGAGTTCCTGGAGATACGCAATTTTATAGGGTTTTTGAGCCTGATTCAACTCTGCAGAATAGTCCGGAACGGGGCGCTGCGATACAGTGCTGTCGTACGCGTCGGGTCCGGAGATCACTTCAAGGACCAGTGCGACGTCTTCCACACATTTGCCAAAAATGCCGATACAGTCAAAGGATGAGCCGTAAGCGATCAGTCCGTGCCGCGATATCCGCGAGTAAGTAGGTTTTAATCCTACGACGCCGCAAAAACCTGCGGGTTGTCTTACAGAGCCCCCGGTGTCCGATCCCAATGAGACATGGCAAAGGTCAGCCATGACGCCTACTGCCGAGCCGCCCGACGAACCTCCGGGCACCCGCGAGGTATCCTGAGCGTGTAAGACCGGTCCAAAAGCGGAGTTTTCATTGGATGAACCCATTGCGAACTCATCGCAGTTTTGTCGTCCAATGATAATGGCGTCCTCGTCGAGGAGGCGCTGTACGGCGGTTGCAGTGTATTGGGAAATGAAACCGTCCAGGATCTTACTGCACGCTTGAAGCGGATGATCCTGAAAAGCCAATACGTCTTTAATCCCCACCACCAATCCAGCCAGTTTACCCGCTTTGTTTTCGCTTATTTTTTTGTCGACCTCGTCGGCACGACTGAGCGCTTCTTCTTCAAACACGCTCAAAAAAACATTGAGGTGGGCTTTTTCCCTGATGTTTGAAAGATGCTTCTTTACTAATTCCCGGCAGGAGATCTCGCCGTTCTGAAGATCGTTCCGGATGTCCCGGAAGGAACTATAGGTTTTCAAATCTTACTTTCCGTCTTCGATTTTGGCGGCAGCACCAGCATCTTCAATGTCCTTCTTCACATCCTTGATGGAATCCTTGAATTCCCGCACGCCTTTACCCAAACCTTTCATGAATTCAGGTATTTTTTTGGCGCCGAAGAAAATCAGAACGAAAAGACCGACAAGAAGAATTTCCTGCATTCCCAAATTACCCAGAAACAACAAAACCGCTTTCATATTATTAATTTATTAAAGTTCAAGGAGATACATGCTGCCACCACCGATGTTATGGCAGGAATACCTATTGATTTTTCATAGGTAAATACAAAAATACGGGAAAATATTTAAGATTCTGAAAGAAAGGGCCTGAATTGTTTCGGCCTACATATTCGTCAGCCAGACGGCCGGGTCCAGGGCGGTAAACTGCTTTCTGATCTGAAAGTTTAACTCTGAAATACCATTTTTTGATATGATCTGGCCGATCTCCTGATTGGTGGAAACTTTCTGCCCCGTTTTGACATAGACCTCTTTCAGGCCGGTATAGACCGAATAATATTCTCCATGATTAATGATCACTGAGCTACCCAACGTTGGAATAAAGGCCACCCGCCGCACTTCGCCATCGAACACGCTTTTCACCTTCTCATTTTCCTTCGTTTGGATATTGACGCCGTCATTTTGTGTGACGATGCCCTTCAGTACCGGGTGGTTTTGTCTTCCAAACTTCTGGGAGATGAAGCCGGTGGAAACAGGCCAGGGCAGCTTGTTTTTGTTTTCTTCAAAAGACGAGGAGAGCGCGATGTTAACGGATTTGCTGCTTCTTAAAGCAAGGGCTTCCCGTTCCATTTCCTCCTTAATGATATCATTGATCTTGCGGTCCAGGACGGCCAGCGCTTTTCGGGTACCTTCCAGGTCGCGTTTTAACTGCTTTTCTTCCTTCTCAAGCGTCTTTACCAGACTGAACTGTTTCTTTTTAAGCGAAGCGAGGTTGTCGTTTTCATTTTCGCCTTCACGCAGCAGCAGATTCTTTTCTTCCCGCTTGCTTTCGATCTGCTTCACCTGCTGTCCCAGTTCGGCCTGGACCTGGGCGATGAGTTCTGCCTGCAGCTTGCGCGTTTCACTATACTGCTCCATATACCGCATTCGCATCACGAGCTGGTCAAAGGATTCGGAAGAAAACAGGAAGGTCAGACGGGTAGTGCTGTTGCTTGCCTTCTGGGCAGCGAAAAGCATCGCGGCATATTCTTTCTTCATTTTATCCAGGTCGTCATCAAGCACGCCAATGATGTCGTTGTTTTCCCGGATTTCAGAATTGAGCAACGTGATTTCCTTGCGGATCGCGTCAACAAGATTTTGTTGTTCCACGATCCGCTGGTTGAGGGCTGTCAGTTCACCCAGCGTATTTTTCTTTTTGGCGGTAGTTTCATTCAGGATCTTCTCCACCTCCTTGATCCTGGCCACGTTATCTTGCTTTTCTTTCTGAAGCTGGCTTTTTGTCTTTTTCTGCGCCGTCACAGAAAAGCCACAAGCAAGTATCAGGGTCAGAAGCAGTAACCATTTACCTGCGTGCATAGCGTTTGGGTATATTAAAAGGGAACCGAAGTTCCTTATCACCTACTTCTGCTTTATTATATTCAAAAATAATTGTCGTGTTCAAGAGGCCTGAAAGCGTCTTGTAAAAAAGGTTGATCGTTCCGTTGTAAGGAAATACACGGTTGCCAACTGGCTGGAAGTTCGAGTAATTGATCACCAGCGAGTTCATGCTTTCGGTTTCCTTCATCTCCACCTTCTCAATTTTCATGCTCGCGGCATTGACATAATTCACGACGTCCACATCTGATTGATTCTGCCTTAAGAGATACATGGAACTCTCCTGCACAACGTCATCGCTGTTGGACCGGGCAATAATGGGATTGCCGAGCATGGCCGCCTGAACGACCTCAAAGTCGATATTGAAGTGAAACCGGTCACTTAGCTCCTTGTAAGGAAAAACATAATATTCCTTATCGACCGTGCTGACGATGGTGATGGAATCTTTATTGATGAGGGCCTTGCCGCCCTGAACGCCGATCACAGAAAAGGTCATCCAGATGACGCTGTCCTTGCGGATGCGGATGTTCGCTTTCACTTCGCGCTCCTTGTTTGCGTCCCGAAGCACCATACGCGCTTTGCCCTGAAAATAATCGAAGTCGATTTCCTCAATATTCAAGGCAGTTTTCGGAGTGGTGGAGAGTGGAGCGGTAACCTTCTTGCTACACGCTGAAGCGAGCACGCAAAGAATCACAAAAAAGAACCCTGGGCCCTTATTCATAAATTTTTCTATTCGCAATTTTTTTATTGAGTGTTTCGCTGTTTGCATTTAAGCCCCGGGCCTTCTCCCATTGCCTTACAGCACCATCGATGTCTCCGAGCTTATAAAGGATATCGCCGTAATGTTCGAAGTGTGTGGCAGTCGCTTTTCCCGTACTGATCGCACGCTCCATGATTTTTTTTGCCTCCTTGTACTTTTCCCGGATAAATAAGACCCAGGCATATGTATCCAGAAAGGTCGGGTTTTCCGGGTGATTTTTAATCAGGGTAGCAGACATCTTTTCTGCCTTTTCCAGATTTTCTTTCCGCAACGCCAGGTAATAGCTGTAATTGTTGAGAACGGTCGCGCTATTGGGGTTAAATGCCAGGGCTTCCTCGTAGGCTTTGTCTGACCTGGTATAGTCTTTCTTGGCGTTATAGGCTTCGCCCAACTGGCTGTTGATTTCACTGGTCAGGCCAGGGTTGGAACCCGACAGACGTTTGGCCTGTTCAAAAGCACCGATGGCCTCATCATAACGGCGTTTCCGCAGGTTGGCGAATCCATTGAAGTAATGGATCATGCTTTGGTTGGGAAAAATTTCAAGCGCCTCCTCAGCATGCCTGGTCGCCTGATCCCATTGCTCAAGCCTGATGTCCAGAAACAACAGATTTTCGTAGACCTCAAAATCCACTGCCCCGCTTTCCACTGCCTTCAGATATTCAGCCTGAGCCTCCCGGTCTTTGCCGGTGCATAGAAAAAGGTCGCCGCCAATCACATGCACACCCGGGTCGCCGGGATATGCTGTCTTCAGTTTTTCATAGAGGCTTACAGCAAAGGATTCCTTGGATGGATCGGAGATCTTTTTCGCCTTGTTATTGTTGAGCTCCGCATTATACGCTCCCAGCACGATGAGTTTGCTCGAAAGTTCAATACTGTTGTCTTCAAAAAGGCTTAGCAGGTACGGTCTTGCCTTTTCCTCCTGGCCGACGTCGCGGTAGAAGCCGGCAAGGAGCATCTTGACATTTCCCGACGCGGGATTCCGGTTCACAAAATCCTCCAGGTATGAGACGGCCTGGTCGCGCATACCTTTCTTGGAGATGATCTCCGTAAAAGCCATGATATACCGCTCTTCATCGGGAAAAGCCTTGATCAGTTTTTCCCCCTCAGACAAACCTTCCGCGGTTTTACCTGCTTCGAGGTTAAGTTTAAGCTTCTGTATTGAGGAGATTTCATTAATGCCGAATATCTGCTCTGCCCGGTCATAAGCTTTCATAGCTTCGCCAGCCTGACCCGAATACTGGTATACAGCCGCTACCTCATAGAGATACTCTTCTGTTCCCGGAATTTTTTGCATCATCGATTCATAGGCCTGGGCAGCTTTTTCGAACCTTCCCAAGCTGTTGTAGATGGTAGCGGCAAGTAAATAAAAGTATTTGTTTTCCGGGTCGAGCCTGAGCGCTTGTTCAACACTGCCAGATGCTTTCAACAGGTCGTCCTGCTTATTGCTTTTGGAAAGCACTTCGGCCATTTTGTAATGGATCGTTCCGTTTTCGGGATTGATGTCCAGGGCGCGCTGATAATACACCAGAGCTTTGGCGTAATCCTCAAGGATAAAGAACTTTTCGCCTTCTGTAAAGTAAAACTCAGCCTCGCGAAGTCTGATTCCAACTGCGGGATCTTCCGCGCCGCGCTTCTTCTTTTGTCCCCATACGGTTACGGGCAGAACAAGCGCCAGGATCAGCAGGCACCGAAGAACAATATTGGTTTTACCGGATTTCAAGTCACTGTATTATAATCGCCGACACTCAGATCCAACGGTTTTTTCTCAAAAATAACGAAATTCCCCAACATACTGTTCTCTAGAACGGCATGAGATATGCGCGTATTACTCTGGATGATGGAATTCCTGAGCCGGCTGTCCGCAATGTGAGATCCTTTTCCAATAGAGACATGCGGGCCGATGACCGAATTCTCGATGACAACATCATCGCTCACATAACACGGCGGAATGATCACTGAATTGGAAATCCTTGCTTTGTCCGAAACCAGTTTTTGATCTTTGATGAATTCCAGGTACCGTTGATTGGTTTGAATAGTGGCGTTTTTGTTACCGCAGTCAAGCCATTCCGCAACTTCCCCGGGCAGGAAAACGGACCCCTTCTTATTCAGATTCTCCAGCGCCGTCGTGAACTGGAATTCACCTTTCTCTTTTATATTGTGATCGATGAGGTACTGCATTTCTTCAGCCACTTTTTTTCCTTCCTTAAAGAAGTAAATACCGATGATGGCCAGGTCTGATACATAATCAGCGGGTTTCTCAACAAATGCAGTGATCTCGTGTTTGTCATTCAGCTTCACCACGCCGAACTGCGAGGGGTCGTCTACTTTTTGCACCCAGATGATTCCGTCTTTTGTCGTATCCAGCTTGAAGTCTGCCTTAAACAGGGTGTCCGCAAAGGCAACGATGATTTTTCCTGTAAACAGTTCGCGTGCGAAAAGCAAGGCGTGTGAGATTCCCAATGCTTCCGTCTGGTAATAGATCTTTCCGGTGGCGCCGACTTCCCTGGCAATGGCTTTGAGGTTGTCTTCGACTTCCTTACCAAAGGAAGGGTGGATGATAAATCCGATAGTCTCAACTTTTTCATTACAGACTCTGACGATATCTTCCACCAGTCTGTGTACAATAGGTTTGCCGGCGATGGGAAGGAGAGGTTTCGGTACGGTAAGGGTATGGGGTCTCATCCTTTTTCCTAAACCGGCCATGGGGATAATGATGTTCATGCTGTGGTAGCGTAAGTAGTTAAATGATTAGGTAAACTTTCAGTCTCTTCGGAACTGACGAGCATATTAAAAAATCAGGCCCGTTTCAGTCTCAGTCCTTTTCCTTCGATCAGATAAACCACAATAAGATAGGCTAAAATCATGGCCATATGAAATGCAGTCGCGGCCACTTGATTTTCAATGGGGATTGAATTGACAACATACACCAGTGCCATGGTTCCTCCGATGTAAACGATGGCCCGGACAATGTTATAGGGTATCGGATAGAACCGTTGGCCGAGCACATAACACAACACGGTCATTCCGGAATAACAGAGCAGCGCCGCGATGGCACTCCCTTCATACCCCGCGATGGGTATCAGGATGTAATTCCCGACAATGGTTATCACCATACCGATAACCGTGGTCAGCGTTCCAAAATAAGTCTTGTCTGTTAGCTTAAACCACACGGAGAAATTATAGTATACACCCAGGAAAAGGTAGGCCAGAAGGAGGATGGGTACAATGTGCAGACCTTCCCAGTAAGCTGGATCCGCAAGAAAATATTTCAGGATATCCAGGTTAACGGCAACGCCCAACAGTAGAGTACAGCAGACAATAATAAAATAGTGGTTGACGGTGGCAAACAGCTGGGGAGAATTTTTCTCAGAAGCATTGGAGAAAAAGAATGGTTCCGCTGCATACCGGAATGCCTGTATCGCAAGGTTCATGAGGGCAGCCAGCTTGTAGCAAGCTCCGAAAATCCCCAGCGCATATTCATCACTCTTTTCTCCGTAAAATCCTGCGGGCAACCATTCCTCCAGCGTTATCCTTGAGAACATTTCATTTGTCATCCCGGCAAGTCCTGTGAACATGACGGGATAGGCGTAGCCATACATGGCTGGCGAAATGTTTTTGTCGTATGCAGGTCGCCAGGAAAGCAATACGGGTGCGAAGAACAGGAGGTAAAAAGCATTGGCAGCCAGGTTTGCCAGAATCACAAAGGAGACATCCGGGATCAGGGCGGGAGAAAATTTCAACAGGAAAAGGTTCAGGCCCACGAGCAGGCCAATATTGATAAGTTTTCCCGCAGCAAAGCGCAAGGCTTTCTTCTGCAGTCTGAGCCGCGCAAACGGAATGGCCACGCAGGCATCGATGAACATGATCAGGATGATCCACATCACGAGGTCGTGGTGACCCGGTACCGATAGCTTCTCGGATATTGGACTGGCAAGCAGGATGAAACCGAGTGACAGCAGGGTACTGATCGTGATGACTACGGTCTGGGCCAGGTTGAAAACCTTTCTCTCATCCAGCCCTGCTTTACTGGCAAACCGGAAATAGGCTGTTTCCATGCCGAATATGAAGACTATGTTTACGACGCCTACATAAGCGTACACTTTTGTGATCACACCATATTCTTCCGGTGAGAACACATCCGTATGCAGTGGGACGAGCAGGAAACTTAAAAACCGGGGCACGATACTACCCAATCCATAAAGTACTGTCTCTCCGGCAAGTCGCTGGATCTTACCCATTATTCACCTTTAAATTGCGGTTGTCTTTTGGCAATAAAAGCATCGGTGCCTTCCTTAAAATCCCGGGTGGTAGTACAAAAGGCAAAGTTGTGCGCTTCGGCATCGTATCCGGCGTATTCAAAGCCAAATCCCGCGTTAACGGTTTTTATGACATTGGACACGGCAATGGGACCTTTGCTTAATATCCGGCCCATCATTTTGCCAGCAACAGTCATCAGATCCTCCTTCGGCACTACGTGGTTGACGAGGCCGATCGCTTTTGCCTCTTGCGCTGACACCATGTCGCCGGTCATCATCAGTTCCAGCGCTTTGCCTCTTCCCACGAGCTGGGCGAGCCTTTGTGTACCTCCGTAACCGGGGATGATGCCAAGGTTTACTTCCGGTTGTCCGAATTTGGCATCTTCAGAGGCGATGCGGATATGACAGGCCATCGCAAGTTCGCACCCGCCGCCAAGGGCGTAGCCATTCACGGCCGCGATGACGGGTTTTGGGCAATCTTCGATGAGTTTGAATAACCGCTGCCCGTTTTGGGCAAAAGCCAGGGCCTGTTCCTGCGTCAGGGCCGAGAGTTCTTTGATGTCGGCGCCGGCAACAAAGGCCTTCTCCCCATCGCCGGTCAATATGATTCCTTTATAATCGGGCTGCTGATAGGTCTGCTGAAGGACTACGATTAATTCTGATAGCGTTTTCAGGTTCAAAGCGTTTAATGCTTCCGGCCTGGAAATGGAAATGGTGAGTACACCTTCCGAGTGTTCGATCTTTAAGTTTTCCATCATGGCGTCTGTGATTGCGTTATCAAAGATGGCATAATAGTCATTGGATAAAAAAGCTTTCATACCTCCTTTTCGATTTGTTTTCTTTCCAGCCGCCGGGTTCTCGCGCCCCCTCCGGATGGTGAACCTGAAATTTTCCCAAATCGGCAACTTGACTTCTAGAAAACGGAAAAAACGAGCTGAAATCTTACGATCAGAATATTTCTTAGGGCTCTAAGAAGAATTCTGATGCCCGTCAGAATATCACCTAGGGGTAGGGTTATAAAATTTTTTTCAGTGGTCTTTTTAGGATGTTTAATGGCCTGGCAGCCGCAATACCAATGATTTTTATCGTAAAGGTCTTTTGCAAGTTCATAAATTCCCGACACCCCTAATTGCCGCTTTTTTTATTTTTTCCTAATTTTGGTACGTGTTGTGCCTACCTGGTGCTGAAGGTTTTTATTATGAATAAGCTGCTTTTGTCTCTGGCCCTATCGGTCTTCTCCATTGTTTCATACGCGCAAACGTGTACCCTGACCGGTACCGGGTCCGTCAACTGGCCTACCAACGGTACGGGTATAAGCTGTTCGGAGGGAGGGAACCCTGTCGGAAAAACCACCCTGGTTATTCCCGCCGGGCTCACCGTCAATTTCGGCAATGGCGACACCTGGACGGGTACACGCATGGAAGTCAGCGGTACGTTGAATATTACTTTTGACGTGCTAATTAACAGCAGCATCCTTGTCAAAAATGGGGGTCTCCTGGATATCGGGAAAAAGCTTTCGCTTGGAACCACGGGCGGCGGATGCGCTTACACGCTGACCGTAGCAACGGGGGGTAGAGTGACCGTCGAAGATACCGGTTCGGATCGCCTTGCCATTTGCGGCGTGGATATCATGAAAGGGGCCGGTGCGTGTAACAGTTGCGGAGGAACCAATTCCGGGCAATGTCCCTACAATGGAAATCCCTATTGTGAACCTGCCGGAGGCTTTACCGGTCCAACCGGGTTTGATGATGATGGGTTTAATCCCTCGCTTCCCGTAGAATTACTGTATTTTACTGTAACACCCGGCGAAGAAACGATTCGGTTGTCGTGGGCAACCTCCATGGAGGAGAACTTTTATAAGTTCGTTATCCAGCGCTCTGCGGACGGCCTCTCATTTGAAGACATCGGTGAGGTCAATGGACAGGGTTTCGATATCGATGACATCGTATCAAAATATGCTTTCGAAGATGAGGCGCCGCTCTTAGGATACAATTACTATAGGTTGAAAGCTGTTGATCTCGATGACGCGTCTGAGTATTTCGGCGTGCGGGCCATCAGGATCGACGGTTCCAAAAAACTGGCGGTATACCCCAACCCCTCCACGGGAGAAATGATTTCTTTCAGAACAAATTTTGCGGCAGGAGAATCGGACAGGATTGTGCTGACCGATCGAATGGGTACTGAAGTCTTCAATGTGCATGCCCATACCGTTGAAAACCACATTACTTTCGGTAACAGACTTCAGCCAGGCATTTATATGCTCCGCTATATCGCGGATGGCTTCGAACAGGTTTCCAGAGTGGTCATCAGAAATTAGACGGTCGAATATTTCGCGTCAGGGCCTTTTTCGAAATAGATATTCATTATTTAATCATTTCGTAGAATAAAATTTTTTCATACCTTAGGTATAGATAAACCCCTAAGGTATGAAAACCAACGGCCTTCCTGGCCTTCTCATACTCGTATTCGTTGCCCTGACAAGCGTTTCGGTGCATGGTCAGATCTGGGTTGAAGATTTCACTGGCGAAGCTGATCTGGCAACTTCCGGAACCGCGGGAGGAACGCCCGGCGGAAGCTGGTCTGTCACATCTCTTCCATCAGCTGGAATTTTTGCAAGATATAATGTTGGCGCACCCTATGGGGCTATTTTCATGGTAAATAATACGGTCGCGGAAGAAGTCTGGGAATCAAACGTGATCAACATCGCCGCACTGGGAGAAGTGGCCCTGGAAATTACGGTTGGGGGCAATAATGCTGGCGCCGGCGATTATGTCCGTGCTTATTATAAGATTGACGGAGGAGCGGAGGTCATGTTTGCAGAAGCGTTGGGCAGTGCGGGTGTCAGTGTTTTTACGGCTGCGAGCGCGGTGGTGTCGGGAGGGACTTTACAAATAGTGATCCGTGGTATGGATAATTCGGCGGGTGCCATTACCAATACCATGGGGTTTGATAATATCAACGTCACAGACATATCCATTCTTTATTCTATCGCCAGCAATTCCTGGAACAATGGCAACACCTGGTCTACAGGCGGATTTGCAGGCGCAGCTTGCGGGTGTACTCCGGGCTCGGATACCAGGGTCATTATCGGAAACGGAAGGACGGTTACCTTTAACGTTGATGGTACGGCTTCAGGAGTTGAAATTCAAAATACCGGCACCTTGAGATGGAATGCAGCGGGCCTCGATCTTGCCCTTACCCAGGGAGGCGCTTTAAACGTGCAGAGCGGGGGGTTCTTGAACCGGAACGGTCAGGGAACTTCGTCAATTACGTTTGGAAGTTATACGTACGCCGTGACCATCGCCGGCACCGTTGACATTGGCGTCATGTCATTCAATTCAAGTGGTAACTCCACAATTGCCAACACAGGAACGCTGACTCTTGCATCGGCCAACGGGCTCTTTATTAATGGCGGGGATGGTTATGTCATTACCAATTCCGGAACCATCAACATGACAGACATGGACCTGAATAGCGCCAACATCACCCTTAACAATTCCGGAACCATCAATCAGACCGGCAACTTTACGGACGTCGATGCCGGGAGCACGTTTAATAATCTCACCGGGGGCACGTGGAATTTCGGCGGATTAACCGTCACCGCCGTGCGCCTGTTTGCAGACAATAATTCCAATACCTTCAATTACAACAGGGCGGGGAACCAGAGCATTATTACGCCGCAGGATGCATATTCGAATCTGACGCTTTCTGTCAGCGGAACAAAAACCGCCCTGGCAAACTTTTCTGTTCGCGGTAACTGGACAAAGTCGGGCACCGCCACTTTTGCGCCAGGAGGTTTCCGGGTCACACTTAACGGAACACAGGCGCAAACTATTTCTGCCACAGGAGGTGAAACATTCGCCAACCTCACGATCAATAATTCTTTTGCGACATCTCCACAGGTCACACTCAGTAATAATGTAACGGTTTCGACGAACCTCACCATGACCGATGGTAATGTGAATCTGAATGGAAATACCCTGACGATCTCGTCTACCCTCGCAACCGCCTTGACACACACGATGGCCTCAACAGCAGGATGGATGTATGGCGGAAGTCTCACACGCGCTATTCCGGCCTCCACCATTACGGTTGGAACAGTAGCCGGATTTTTTCCTTTGGGTGGCAGTAGTAACTTCAGGCCATTCTTCATCGGAAAAAATAATCCGGGCGGTAGCAATGGAACGTTGACAATTGCCCACACAGATGCAACGACCGCAACCAATATCACCTTTGCAGATGGGGCTGCAACAATTCAAACAAGACACGACTCTTTCTGGAGTTTATCGAAAACGGGCGTGACGGCGGGTACCTTTAATATAACGGCGGGGGGAGCGGGCTATACCATCGGTGCGATAGCCGATACCCGACTCACAAGATCGTCAGATGCCACGGGCATTGGCACAGCAGGGGCGAGTACAGGAACTACCAGTGATGTGAGGGTACACCGGACAGGCCTTACATTCGGACAAATTGTGAACAGTTACTATGTGGCATCAACAAATTCCGTTGCCACACCATTGCCAATTGAACTTGCGTATTTCAGGGCTTACATTGACGGCGACGTCGTCATTTCCACCTGGAAAACCCTCCAGGAAAAAAACAACCACTTCTTTACAGTCCAGAAAACAACTGACTTTGAACACTTCTATGAAGTGGGAAGGATTGACGGAAAAGGAAACAACACAGAGGAGAATACATACACTTTTACAGATAACACCCCGTTTACCGGCAGATCCTACTACAGATTAAAACAAACGGACTTCGATGGATTGTTCACTTACTCGAAACCAGTCATGATCGATTATGACGGATCATTCTCTCTAGCACTGAAAGCATATCCGAATCCATTCGCAGGAAGAGAAATTACAGTTGAATTGATGGGACTTGATGACGGCGGGTATATGCCACTGTACATGTATAACCAATACGGACAAAAGGTCATTGAATTAACAATGGAGGCTGAGGGGCCCGGTGTCTTTAAAAAATTACTCACTTTCCCGGAAGGTCTTTCTCCCGGCTTGTACTATCTTAAAGCAGGAAGGTCATTACAACTGACGGGAAAGGTAGTCGTCAGCCCGTGACGAGATAAGCCGATCCAATATTATCCAAAAACTTTGTCTTCATCGAAAAAGACTGGAAGTTTCCGGAGGATGTCCTTTACCATATCCCCTAAATTGAATTGATGGTTCCATCCCCAGTCCATCCGGGCTTTTGAATCGTCAACAGACTTCGGCCATGTATCTGCAATCGCCTGCCTGAAATCAGGCTGATAGCTTATTGAAAATTCAGGGATCTGTTTCTTTATTTCTGCCGCAATCTCAGCGGGACAAAAACTCATGGCCGAAATATTATAGCTCGACCTGATCTTGATTTTTTCAGCAGGAGCTTCCATGAGATCGAGCGTTGCTTTGATGGCATCGTCCATATACATCATCGGGAGGTACGTGTCAGCTTTCAGGAAACAGGTAAATCTTTTTTCAGTGAGGGCCTTAAAGAAAATATCTACCGCATAGTCAGTAGTACCTCCCCCGGGTTTTGTTTTATAGCCGATCAGTCCCGGGTAACGGAGGCTTCGCACGTCGAGGCCATGGTTGCGGAAGTACCAGTCGCACCACCGTTCGCCCGCCAGCTTGCTGATACCGTAAATTGTTGAAGGATCCATGACGGTGTCCTGCGGCGTATTCTCTTTCGGCGTATTCGGCCCGAACACTGCAATGGAACTGGGCCAGTAAACTTTCTGAACCTTGTGCTCCACGGCTGCATCAAGCACGTGAATCAGACCATCCATATTCAGTTGCCATGCGAATTTCGGATTTTTTTCCCCCGTGGCAGATAAAACTGCTGCAAGATGATAGATCTGGGTAATTTTATTTTTTCGAATGAAGTCATACAGAAGTTTCTGATCCAACACATCGAGAATTTCGAAATTTGCTCCGGTGAAGATGCCTCCGGGATCTTTGATGTCGGTAGCGATGACGTTATTCATTCCATGCCGCTCCCAAAGCGTCTGTGTGAGTTCTGAACCCAACTGGCCACCTGCTCCAATGATTAGTATTTTATGGTTTTTCACGGGATGCGCCGGATTTAAAGATTGAGTGATTGAATACAAAAGCAAATAAAAACCTTATACCTTTGAAAATATCAGGGAATGCCAAAATTTATTGTGCCTTCCTGTCAATTTTAAATGAACGATCATCAGCGACCATGCCTTCGGGCTTAATCGCTATCCAAAAAATGACACCAATGACGGGTCCGGGTTTTGAGGCTTATCTGGCCAGCAAGAAAATTGATTCCGACGCTTTCAGAGACGCCGAGCCTGAGCTGTGGGAATTCTGGAAGAAGGAATTTGAGCAGATGCATCCGAACAGCTTTACGGTGCAAAAGCTTAATCTTATAAACCCCGTCCGCAGGAAATATCAGCTTGCCATTGCCCCCGTCGCAAAATCGGCGGAAGTAACACCCGTCAAGCCTGCAACCGCAGCTCCTGTCGTGAAGCCAGGGAGACCGATGATGAAACCTAAGCTTAAGCCGGATTCGTAGTGATCTAAATTTCAAAGAACTTATTATCAGAAACTATGTACAGAAAAATTCAACCTGTTCTTGAGAAAGAATTGCAGAACATTCGCGAGGCAGGACTATACAAAAGGGAGCGAATCATCACCACGCCTCAGGGCGCGGTCATTACCACCAATGGAAAAGAGGTGATTAATTTTTGTGCTAACAACTATCTGGGATTGTCGGCACATCCCCGTGTAGTGGATGCGGCTAAACGCGCCATTGATACGCATGGCTATGGCATGTCGTCAGTGCGTTTTATTTGTGGCACACAGGACATTCACAAGGAACTGGAGAGCAGTATCTCAGCGTTTTTGGGAATGGAGGATACGATCCTTTACGCCGCAGCATTTGATGCGAATGGCGGGGTGTTCGAACCGTTGCTCGGTGCAGAAGATGCGATCATCTCGGACGAATTAAATCACGCTTCGATTATCGACGGTGTGAGGTTGTGCAAGGCGATGCGTTACCGCTATAAACACAACGATATGGCTGATCTCAAAACACAACTCGAGGCTGCGAGTTCCGCAGGGGCGAAGCAAATCCTCGTGGTCACGGATGGAGCCTTTTCCATGGATGGGACGATTGCGCAACTGGACGCCATCTGCACCCTTGCAGAGCAATACGAAGCCCTCGTCATGAGCGATGAATCGCATGCAACAGGTTTCATCGGAAAAACAGGTCGCGGCGTGCACGAATACCGGGGTGTGATGGAGCGGGTTGATATCATTACCGGAACACTTGGCAAAGCGCTGGGCGGAGCCTCAGGAGGGTTTACGGCGGCCAGGAAAGAGATCGTTGAAATGCTGCGGCAGCGTTCACGGCCTTATCTATTTTCAAATACGCTGGCGCCTTCTATCGTGGGCGCTTCCATCGAAGTGTTGAATATGCTTTCGGAAACAACAGCCCTCCGCGACAGGCTGGAGAAGAGCACGCGTTATTTCCGGGAGAAAATGACTGCCGCAGGCTTTGACATCAGACCTGGAGAACATCCCATCGTTCCTATCATGCTATATGAGGCTCCGCTCGCACAGAAATTTGCCGATAGACTGCTTGACAAAGGGATCTATGTAATAGGTTTCTTTTACCCCGTGGTCGCGAAAGGTCAGGCGAGAATACGCGTCCAGATTTCAGCGGCCCACGAACAGGAACACCTCGATACCGCGATCAAAGGCTTCACAGAAGTAGGGCGGGAGTTAGGTGTCTTGAAGTAATTCAAGCGACTGTAGAATATATCCCGCTGGTTGGGATCGTTTTTCCACATTATTTGATGCCGAATTCTCTCTTTTTTTTGTCAACAAGACTGCCCATTCTGGAGGTGTCCTTGACCATCAATCCAAAAGCCGGGTCGATATTTCTGGCGGGAAAGAAGTAGATTGGATTTTTCTTACCGCGAAGCTTCAACTTGTACAAATTGAAGAACGGGATAATCTTCAATGATTTTACGTCGGGCCAGCTGAATCTCAGGTTCTTGTCGCCTTCAATAATGACGATCTTGTTTCTCCCGATGGCCACGCGCTTCACTTTGTCGTTCACTATCAGGAAGATGTAAAAGAAGATGAGACCCAGTGTAATGAAGAGGAGCGATATGAAAAAATTCTTGTTGCTGAACCTGAACTGGATGAGCAGGATCGCAGCGACCAGCCATTGGGCGAAAGCAAATATCAAGAAGAAGAATTTTGCCAGATAAACTTTTACGGGACTTGCTTCGATCATTGTCATGATACACGATTTGTGAAAATAACATGTGAATGTAACACATTCACTATTTGGTTTTGTGCGACCGCGTTTCGGTCAGCGTGGGCTGAGTGTCAGAACTGCGGCGTGGGGAACAAAAAAGTCTGTACGTTATATGTTTTTTTCCGGGAAATAGTAACCGCTTTTATTTCACTTTATCAATCAAATTTCGTGCCTTTTACGCAGGGCTTGTGCGTGCGGACAACCCCGCGCGCGGTCTGGAATCCGGTGCTTGCGCGATGACGAAGCCGGACGGATCATCGCCGGACAATCTTTATCGGACTGGCGCCGCACGCATGCAGGTACGCATTTGTTCTGATTCCATGTTGCAGTATCCTAATCTGAAAAATTAAGTGTTCAGCGCTATGAACGAGCATATTGGTGAGTTGTCATTGAAATTGGGACTGGCATTGCTGATTGGCACTGTCGTAGGTGCCGAACGTGAATACAAGAACAAATCAGCAGGCCTTCGGACGTTGATCCTTATCTGCCTTGGTTCTACCCTTTTTACAATTATTTCAAGCAGAATGGGCGCTGCGGGAGAGACAGATCGTATTGCATCCAATATCGTGACAGGCATAGGCTTCCTCGGTGCAGGTGCGATCATGCGCGAAGGTTTGACTGTATCCGGACTCACCACTGCCAGCACCATCTGGGTGACTGCTGCCCTTGGCATGGCGGTGGGCGCGGGCGAATATTACCTTGCGATCTTAACCACGGCTATTGTCATGGTGGTGCTGACGCTATTTGGTTTCATCCAGCCCATGTTGGAGCGGTATAGAAAAGTGATTGAACTTCATGTCACCATTCCCGGAGAAGATGATACATTCCTGAAAGAAGAGATGGCGCGGTTTAAGTTGCATTTTCAGCGTACAAGAACGATCAAAAGAAGCGGTGATGCTGTGTTCTTATACGATGTATCAGGACCAAAAGATGAACTTGAGAAATTTTTAAGAACGCTCACCAAGAACAAGTCGATCAAGTCATTTGAATACTGAAAAACTTATTCATGGCGATCAATTCAAGATTCAAGATTCAAGATTTAAGATTCAAGATTTAAGATTCAAGATTTAAGATTCAAGATTTAAGATTCAAGATTTAAGATTCAAGATTTAAGATTTAAGATTCAAGATTTAAGATTTAAGATTCAAGATTCAAGATTTAAGAT
>JBARAD010000318.1:0-10406 GCA_049791675.1 Chryseosolibacter sp. | reverse complement strand
GCCCAATAGTGCGTACGCGGAAAGGACTTTCCTGGGGCAAACTGTTTACGCTCTCCATTTAACCCTGGGTTGAAACCCAGGGCTAATCAAATTGAACCCCTTCAGGGTTTTGATAATCGGATAACATGACAGAGTAGGCCTAATTCCTAATTCCTAATGCCTAATTCCTAATTCCTAATTCCTAATTCATAATGACTAATGACTAATTTATCCCCGGCGGCGACAATAGAAAAGATGCTTGCTTTGTCATTGTTCCGGGAAACTAAAATACGTTTTATTCCGGAATTAAAATGCAATAATTGCATATCGCGTATATCTCCGCTGAGCCACAGGTTTGACAACACGCCGCTCATTTTCTTCATGCCACGATCATAGTGCATCATGACACCGTAAGCGGCATCGCTCTTTCCCAGCTGGGGTTTGAACGGATAGAAATTTCCTGCGGCAATCATTTCTTTCTCACCATCGCCTGTGAGATCATCATAAACAAAAGCATTGATACTCGAAAATTGGGCAAGGTCGGGCAGCGTGTGAAGTCTGAAGTCTTTGCCATCTATGTTCTCCAGCCAGGATGATTCCAATACATAGGCATTGAATTTCCGGGCTTTTTCCAGTTGGTCAGGGGCGACAATGTCCTGCATGGTCGCATCTGCGTAGTCTTCGTACCTGATGAATTTCTTCCGGAGTGTACTTACCTGGTCCAGGAGTTCGTCGCGGCTCGCCATTGGGTAGCTCTTGCCCTGAATATAATAATTTACGATCGGATCAAGAACGCCGTCACGGTTAAGGTCGAAAGCGTAAAGCTGAACGGGCTCATCCTCCGATGCTTTGAATTGCATGTTTGCGCCCGCATTGCCGAGCATGTAATCCGTGTCTCCGTCTTTGTCAACGTCGGCGGGAAACATGCTGCACCACCACCCGTTACTTTTATCAAGCCCGGCGATATCATTTCGCGCCACGAGTTTTCCGTTTTGATTTTCAAAGATCAGTAACGGCATCCATTCCCCGGCCAGGATAAGATCTGGCCATGTGTCTCCGTTGTAGTCGGACCACAGCGCCGCGGTCACCATACCTGGAGATGAAAGAATGTCGCTGTGGTCAGCCGTTACTTCTGTAAATCTGATACCGTCTTTTCCGGAATCATTGCGCAGCAGAAAACTTCTTGGAATTAGCCCGTAATTACCGGGTACAAGCCTTCCACCCACGAAGAGATCCAGATCGCCGTCGCGATCATAATCTGCAGCCACAGCGCAGCCGCCGCTGCTGGTTTCCCTGGGTAAGGCTCGATTTGCCTGCATGAATACACCCGTGCCGCCGTTGAGATACAGGCGATCCTGATACAGCGGGGCGCTGGATACAAATTCACCGCCACCGCTTACGACGTAAAGGTCGTCATCTCCATCGGAATCAGCGTCAAAGAAAAGGGCATGCGTATCTTCAAAAAGCGAATCGGACGCCCATGGCTGGCTGGGAGACGGTTGAAAGGTTCCATCGCTTCTTCCGAGAAATAGTTCTGCTGCCTGCCCCATGGCGCCGCCAAAGAAGACGTCGTCATTACCATCTTGATTGACGTCGCCTCTGGCAAATTTTCCACCGAGCTTTGACACCTGGTAGTGAAGTAACCGCTGAACCTTGAAATCGATGAACCTGTTTTCCCGGTGCTGGAAATTCAATCCTGACAACCCGGTCTCGTCTTTAAGAATGGTTGGATTCGGAGCAGGTTTCGCGTGCTGCGTTTCTTTTGAATCAGCATGTGAAACGGTTAGAACTGTGCTGGGTGCGACGTTCTGAAAGATGGATTCTCGTCCATCGGGCCAGCGTACCTTCACTTCACTGACGATCTCCGGTTTTCCGATCCCGATGGTGAGCATGGGTTCCACGCTGGACTGGTATCCGCGGCTGAACCAGACCTCCTGGAATATTTCCCGTTCGTCAGCAGTGATCCATATTTTGGCGCCCGCACCCTGGGTATTGAACGCACTCCCCTTCAATTGTATCTTCAGGTACTTATTCTTCTGCAATGCCTCCTGATTATTCCGGTAAAGAAATGCTTCTTCGTTCAGATTATTGGTGATCAGATCAAGATCGCCGTCGTTGTCGAGGTCAGCATATACGGCGCCGTTCGACACGGATGGCTGATCAATACCCCAGTCGCCAGTGACATCTTTGAAACGAATGCCATTTTCATTTCTGAAAATATAGTTTGTCAGCTTCGTGGAAGGCAGTTGCTGTATCAACTTGAGATAGTCGATACTTCTCCGTGCAGACCTGGCTTCGGCATAGGCATTCGCATTGTATTTGATGAAATCCAGGTTATTAAAATCACGCAGAAACCCGTTGGTGATGAAAATGTCTTTCATGCCATCATTATCAAAATCAGCGGCAAGCGGAGCCCAGCTCCAGTCTGTGTTGGAGATCCCGGCCAGCTGACCGATTTCGCTGAAACGCGGCAGGGTGTCGCTGGCGAATCCACGGTTCAGCTGCAGGGTGTTGCGCATATACTGGTGGTGGTATCCGCTGTCAACGGCAAGGCTGTAGCGGTCATATTCATCAGGGCCCTTTAATAATTTCTGGCGACGGTTATCTTCAGGAAGCATATCCACCACAATGATATCCTGGAAACCATCGTTGTTGATGTCGGCAATATCAGAGCCCATTCCATATTTGGAAAGGTGGCCGAAAAGCTCCTTGGAAACCTCATCAAAAGTTCCGTCGCCCTTGTTGATGTAACAGAAGTCCTGTTCTTCGTAGTCGTTGGTCACATAGATGTCGGGATACCCGTCGCCATTCAGGTCGCTGATCGACGCGCTCAAACCGAAGTTTAATCCGCTGCCATGGATACCTGTTTCGTTGCTTACTTCCGTGAATACAGGTGGTCCTCCCTTTGCGGCTGGAGGATCCTGGCGATACAGTTTATTTCCAAAATAGGGATGCCTTAAGTTGCGCAGTCTTCTGGTATTCAGAAAGGCGGAATAAAACATGTTGGCATGGTTGAGCAGGAACATGTCGAGGTCCCCGTCCAGATCGTAATCAAGGAAATAGCCTTGTGTGGAAAAGGTGCCGGGAGCATCCAGGCCGTATTCTTTCGCGCGCTCCGTGAAGGTGGGTTTTCCCCCGGGTTCACCACCATTGTTGATGAACAACTGGTTCGACCTTTTCGGATGGTCCCTGATCACTGGCTTTTCGTATCCCTCATCCGGAGCATTTCCGGAGTAGCATACGTAGATGTCGAGCCACCCGTCGGAATTGACATCCGCCATCGTGACCCCGGTCTTCCAGTCTGCCCTGCCTGCAGTTTGTGAGTCGTCCGTGATGTCCTCGAACTGCAGATCACCATTGTTCAGGAAAAGTTTATTCGGAACGGAGTTCCCGGTGAAATAAACATCGGCCAATCCATCGGCGTTCACATCCCCCACGGCAACGCCTCCCCCATTATAACTGTATTCATAGGTCATAATGTTGTTATGCTGCGTTTCGGTCAGGTCATTGCGAAAATTCAGACCGGATTCGTTATGTCTGATCAGTGTAAACTGCTTCGGCTTCTGATCGCAGGCGGACGCCATCATCATCAGGAAACCAAAAGCAATATGTCTGTTTTTAACAAGTTTCATGCGTAAATGCTGTATCGTGGTAGCGCAATGCCTTTCACGCAGGCTATTCGTGTTTCGCCATTAAGGTCAGGAAATCGATTACCCTTCTTTTTCCTGAATAATCCTGTACAACCATTTCTTTTATAGTCGGGGGAATGCTGACAGCGCGGGTGGATTGCGAAAGATAACCGGCTCCATGATAAAATTCGACCTTTTCTTTTCTTCCATCATTGTAAAGTAGCGCTGCGTGGCAATCCGTCAGCAGCGGGATGAAATCTTTAGATCCGGCAGGTTCTTTTTTCGCTCTGAAAACGCGCAGGCTATCCGCATTTTGCGTGGCGATAATTAAATCCCCTGTGATGGTCTTTATCCTTGCCAGCGCTTTTCCATCACCTTCGACGACAAATCCGCTTCTGGCGTTGGGGACGTGTACAAAATTGCCTTTTCCATCGCCAAGCAAAACCATTCCGCTACAGGCATCATATCTTCCTGAGAAGACTTCATTTCCGTAATCATTACCGATCATCAGAATATCCTGGTGCCCGTCCGCATTTGCATCCAACGCCACCATACCATTGGCCGGAGCGATCTGAACCAGTGTCGGGAAGGGCTTTGCCTGGAAAGTGCCATCACCTTTGTTTTCAAGGTAGCTGGTGTAAGGATATTCAGCTGTCAGCTTCAGCACGCCCGTTGTGTCATATGGCTTTAAAAGAGCACGCATGTCTGTATTTCCGTATTGCCTGTAACTGCCGAACTGATTCCGGAATTTCGGACTCTGGCTGGACAACTCATCCCAGAAATGCACGGGGTATTCAACCATTTTGCCTTCCTCTGACTTGAAGTAACAACTCAGTATGGCATCCGTGCTTCCATTGTCGTCAAAATCCTTAGCATACACACGCAGCGGATGTTCCGCCGAGAACCTGTAGTAATTATTCTTCCCGAGATTTCCTGTTACATAATCTGTATCCCCATCACGATCAAAATCGGCTGCGGCAATGCTATTCCACCACCCTGTCAGGTTGTCGAGCGCCGTATGGCTGTCTCTTTCGAATCGCGTACCGGTATTCTTGAAGAATGTCGGCGCCATAAACTCTCCGACTACCATCAGATCGGTTTGTCCGTCGTTATTGTAATCCGTCCACAATCCATCCGTGATCATGCCGGCGAACTGCAATTCCGGTGCAAGCTGTCGGGTGATGTTCACAAATTTGCCACTGTCATTGCGCAGGAGGTAGCTTTCGGCAGGCAGCGGATACGCTCCCGCGACAACCCTTCCGGCGATGAACAGGTCCAGGTCGCCATCCGCATCGAAGTCCGCCGCCCTCGCGCAAGATCCGCTGGACAATGTATTTGGCAAGGCTTCGTGATTGAGCGTGAAATTTCCCCGTCCATCGTTGTTGTAAAGCCTGTCCTGGTATTCAGGCTCGTTGGCTTCGGCTTCGTAACTTCCGCTGACAGCGTAAAGGTCGAGGTCGCCGTCCCGATCCGCATCAAAAAGCAGCAAGCCCTCATCTTCCGAATTTCGCTCCTTCGTCTTTATCAGCTCCCGGCTGGTAAACATACCGTTGGCGTTCTGTAAGAAGATGGAAGCATTGTACAGCGAAGAGCCCCCGACAATGAAGTCTTCCCTGCCATCCCCGTTGACGTCGCCCACGGCAAGGCCAGGGCCGGCCTGTGAAAATTTATGGGGCAGTGTGCGCTGACGATAAAAGTCCACCTTATCCCATTCGGCGTGTTTATACCTGGCTCCCAATGTTGCGGAAACTTCAGCAAAGATGCCCGGTTTCGGTTCGGTAGGCGGAGTCACATCAGGTTGTTTTGCTTCATCATAACGGATGGTTAAAACCTGGTCAGCGCTGATATTGAAGAGGTCGTTCGTTTTTCCATCAGCCCAGGTGACGCGCAGGGTGTCAACATGGGTCTCGTTGCCCAGACCAAAGTGTATGACATCTTCAACAGTCGAAAGATAACCGCGGTAGATGGAATGGTCATGGAACTGCTTCTTGCCGGCATAATGCAGGCTGACCTTCGTGCCCAGCCCATATCCTGCGGGTTGATCGCCGGCGGAGAGCTTCAGACGAAGGAAATGATTGTCCTTTTTACCTTTACCAGAGTACAAATTGTTCTTATACACGAAGGCAGGGTCGTTTATATTGTTCACCACATAATCGAGGTCGCCGTCGCGATCGAGGTCGGCAAAGGCGGCGCCGTTTGAAAATGACGGCCGGTCGAAGCCCCATTGCTCCGTTACGTCTGTAAAAGTGAGGTCGCCGTTATTCTTGAAGGCGTAATTCGGGATCTTCAGTACCGGAATGGAATCGAGTAAGGACCGGAGATGCTGAAAGGCCCCTACTTCTCTCTTGAACATTACATAGTCGCGGTCCGTAACATCCTTCGGGAAACCGTTCGTGACCAGCAGGTCGCGGAGCCCGTCATTGTCTGCGTCCACCAGTAGTGAAGACCAGCTCCATTCAGTCTGATGGATACCCGCCAGCTGACCGATCTCGCTGAACTTGCCGTTGCCCTGATTGAGGTGCAGCATGTTGCGCATATACTGGAACTCATAATCATATTCCCGATTGTTGATATAGTTATAATAAGTGGCTCCTGCCCCTGAGATGGTTTTCCTTCGCAGGTTGTTTTCGGGAAGCATGTCGAGGGTGACAATGTCAACAGCTTCGTCGTTGTTGATGTCGGCAACATCGATCCCCATGGTGAAGAGGGACTGGTGTTTGAGCCGGTCCCGGATCTCATTGGTGAACGTGCCGTCCCGGTTGTTGATGTAGAGGATGTCGTTGGAGACATAATCATTTCCGATGTAAATATCAGGCCAGCCGTCTCCGTTGATGTCGGCGATGGCAATACCGAGTCCATAGCCTTCGATGGTGATCCCCGCTTCCTTCGTTACGTCTGTGAAAGAACCATTGCCGTTGTTGCGATAGAGGCGGTCGTTGTTGAGGGCGGACCCATCCATTATTCTGGGGCGATAGACGCTCGGTATCTTGTCGCTTTCAAGGTTTTGGAGTACATACAGATCGAGATCCCCGTCCTTATCATAGTCCAGGAATGCGGCGTTCTGGCTGTAGCCCATGTCTGCAACGCCATGGCTATGTGCTTGATCTTCAAAGACGGGGATGCCGAGTTCGTCCAGCCCTTGGTGGATGAACAGCATGTTGGCGCGCCGGACTGAATCTTTGTGGATGGTAGCGCACACATAGATATCCAGCCAGCCGTCGTTGTTGACGTCAGCGAGGGCCACGCCTGATTTCCATTTTCCCTGCGCGCCTATTCCTGCCTTCGCGGTGACATCTTCGAACTTCAGGTTACCCATGTTGAGGTATAACCGGTTCGGAACGATGTTCCCTGTGAAGAGAATGTCGCTGAGGCTATCGTTGTTAAAGTCGCCGATGGCTACGCCCCCGCCATGGTACATGTACTCGACCGTCAGGATGTTGATGGAATCGGTTTCTTCGAGGGTGTTTTGGAAATCGATACCCGATTCTTCAGCGGAAAGGAGTTCGAACAGATGATGTTTTTCCTGTGAACACTGCGTGAAGAATAGGAGAATGAAAAAAATAATCAGTGGCCATCTGCTTGCCATACTCTGCGATGCGAATAGGTGGAAAAGGTGAAAATTTTGAAAGGTTAATATCAATAAAAATCCGCTATTAATCAATCAAGATGCTCCCGCCAGAAGATATGGACAATTTCTTAAGAGATTTCGAAAGTCCGTTCATCGCCCGATAGCCATCGGATAGTGAAGGGACAACTTATAACAAAGAAGCCACCCGGTAACCGGATGGCTTCTTAACTGATTTTATTTTAGTTTTAGTACAACGGGTTCTGAACGAGATTTTTATTTCTGTTGATCTCATCGAGTGTGATCGGGAGCCAATACATTTTATCATTCCATCCCCTGTCCTGGATTTTGTTTCGCGTATATTCGACAGGACCTGAAAGCGGATCTTCGATCACGATGCCGTTCGCATTGACCATGACGTCCGGACCGATCATCCAGCGGCGGATATCGAAATAGCGGTGCTGCTCAAATACCAGCTCGATCCTCCTTTCATTTTGATAATCTGCAGTCAGTTGATCCCCTGTTGACGTGATGTCAGGCATGCCGGCGCGTTGGCGGACCATGTTGATGTAGGTTTTGGCTTCGTCTTCCAATCCTAATCCCAGACACGCCTCTGCCATATTGAGGAGCACCTCTCCATAGCGGAAATAGTGCCACGGAGCTTCCTGGTTTCCGCCGGCCGCAGCGTATTCATGTACAACAGCGGGGTCAACAAACTTCCTCAGATAGTAACCGGAATATCCACCGTTCCAGTCTTCCACGGGACCATCCCGTGTATCGAGACCGGGGGTCCATACGCCGGCGGGTCCTTCAACGGAGCGGATCAGAATCTTGCCCTCCGGGTCGATGTCCTTGGTATCACTGGGGCGCGGTCTCCACGGAGCATGATCATAAAGGATGCTTGCGGAAAGGCGTGGATCCCTGTTTTCGTAAGGAGCTGCCGCATGGGCAGGATTGTTCCAGTCAAATTTCGAACCATCCTCCATTTCATAATCGTCCACAAGCTCCTGTATGGGTGTATTCCCTCCCCAGTTGTGATATCCATTGGGTCCGTTGGCAAGTCCTGGCAGCGCCCCGTCTTCCCACCCGCGGCTTTTGATGAAATACCGGCTGAAGATATCTTCCTGAGTATCATTCTTCAGGAACACGTCGATATAATCCTGCACAGGGTTACCGGTATCATGAAGCGCGTAAATTCCAAGGTCGATAACGGCCTGGGCTGCATCTTTTGCTGCCTGCCATTTTGCAGTGCGGTCGCCAGTAGAGGAGATCAATTCAGGATTCGCATACCCTGTTGCCCAGCTGGCATTATTGTAAAGATCGCTGGCGGCATACAACAGCATTCTTGCTTTCAACGCCATGGCCGCGCCTTTTGTGGCTCTGCCTATGTCATCAGGACTTGCGCTGTAATCCAGCGGTAAAAGCGCCGCAGCTGCGTCAGCCTCTGCGACAACATACGCGATACTTTCATCAAGCGTACTCCTTGCAATGAGGAAGTCATCTTCGAGTGCATAGGTTCTTGTAACAAGCGGTACTCCGCCGTACAGCCTGACGAGGTTATGGTAGAAATAAGCATTGAGAAAATGAACTTCGCCTATCATGCGGTCCTTCCACTTAGCATCGGTAAACGGAACTTTATCGATATTCTCCTTAAAGATGTTGATCTGCCGGATGCGGCGGTAAAGCTGGATCCAGTTAAACTCGTCAAAGTCTCCGCGCGAAAAGGAACCAAGATCCCCAGGCGTGAGATTCGATTGCACGACCTGAGCCGACCCGTAATTGTGAATAAAATGTGATTCGTCGGCGAGGGATCCGAGCATGAGTTCCCTGATGCCGTGGTTTAAACCACGGTACATCTCATTTACGAACGCTTCCACGAGTGCAGGATCCTGCCAGACCGCATCATTGCCAAACCTGTCTTCCGGCGGAGGGTTGAGAAAGTCAGTGTTACATGAACTGGCGAGGAGAAGTGTTGCTGCAAAAATATATTGAATGATATTTTTCATACTGTCATCAGGTTAGAAGGTTACATTGACACCCACGTTAAACGTCTTCTTTTGCGGATAAACGGTGCCATCCTGGTTGTCGGTCTCAGGGTCGAAAACCTTGAAGTCATCAATGGTGAACAGGTTTATTGCATTAACGTACAGGCGCGCAGATTTCATGCTGACCTTTTCCACCAGCGTAGCGGGGAAAGTATATCCCAGCTGGATGTTTTTCAAACGGAGATAATCCGTTTTTCGGAACCAGTATGTATTCGATTGAGAGACCCAGTATTCGTCTTCGCGGTTAAAGGTGCGCGGTTCCTCAGCATTCGGATTTTCAGTCGTCCACCGTCCATCAGCGAAATCCTGGAGGAAGTTTCCGAAGTCTCCGGACTGTGTGCGGATATAGGACCGCGCGCCGGTGGCACCCTGGAACAGGAGATTGAAATCAAACCCCTTATACTGCATGTCGAGTGTAAAACCTCCCTGGAATCGCGGGATGGTGTTATTCTCCATGCGGATCATGTCGTTGGGGTCAATTATTCCGTCGCCGTTTACATCTTCAAATATGAGATCTCCGGGCCTTGCATTCGCCCAGTGTGGATAGCCATCAATTTCCGCCTGGTCATTGAATACGCCGATCGCCTTGTACATTACACGGGTATCCCACGGGCGGCCTGTCTGGCGCTGCCATTCGATGATGGTCGGTGACTCATCCGCGAAGATCACTTCATTCTTGGAATAGCCTCCATTGAGCCCAACCTGGAAGTTAAGCGCACCCGCCTGGCTCGAATAGCCAACCATAAAGTCAAAACCTCTGTTGCGCAGTTTACCGATATTTTGCAGCGGAGGATCGAAACCGCCCGTCCGCGGGATAGAAACATTTCGGGCTATTAGCATCTGAGACCGGATGTTGTTGAAGTAGTCCAGTTCAAAATTGATCTTTCCGCCCCAAACAGTTCCTTCCAAACCCAGGTTGCTGTTGTTGGCAACTTCCCAGGTGATGTCCGGGTTTGCTACCGGATAAAGCGCCTGGGTGATGGTTGTTGTAAGGACATTATAATTGAATATATAGCCAGAGCCAAATCCGAAGTTATTGGCAAACTGATATTCATCAAGACGGGCGTTTGTAGCGTTCATCCTGTCATTCCCGAGCTGACCCCAGGAACCTCTGAGTTTCAGGCGGTCGATGCCATTGACACCTTGCATGAAGCCTTCTTCAGAGATCACCCACCCTGCTGAAAATCC
>JBARAD010000317.1:0-11220 GCA_049791675.1 Chryseosolibacter sp. | reverse complement strand
GGCCTCTACTTCTCCTTCCACAATAACAAGATTGTCTGCGCGATAAAGTTGAAACAGGAAGTCCTTTCCATCGATCTCCTCCGGCGTCACCGGGGCGGCAGTTGCTTTCTTTACAAAAGTTTTGGCGGCGATGGCGCTGGTATCTGCCACCGCATATTCGGCTAGTTCAGGAGCCACCTCATCGTTAAGCCCATTTTTTTCCTGGCTTTTCTGCTTGTCACGTGAGCCTGCGGGGCTTGTTTTTTCAGACGAACTTTTCTTACGCGAAGTGGTAAGAGTTTCCTGCTGTCCCGGAGGCATCAAAGGCCCTGCGACAGCATTCATTTCGCCGGAAGGCAAAGTTGTCTCCGCTGCAGGCACCTCGGCTGATGAAGTATTCACGAACGCCGTGTTTCCATTCGCTTGTCGGGCGACAACCGATTGTTGTTGTTGCCTTTCTCCCGGCGCTGCTCGTTTTTGACCGGCGCCCACGGTTTCCATTGCTTGTCCTGTGGCGGGATTGAAATCCTGAACATGAACGCCGGGTGCCGACAAGGCCATTTCCCCCAGCCCACCGTTGTAAACCCAGGTATCAAAGTACTTTGTGTCCTTCCGGAGTTTGAGCGCTTCAGAGAAGGCCAAAGCGCTGTCATAGGTAGTCAGAACATACACATAATAAAGATTCCGGTTGGGGTTCATTTCAAAATGCGCCTGAAAACTATTCTTGTTTGCATCTTCGGTAAAGTGAACGGCATTGTCTTGATGCGCAAACGCCCCGATCACCACATAGTTCGGGTAAGGCTCTGTATTCTGAGCTGAAGCTACCACAGGGAGGGCGAGGGTAAGCCGGCTACAGAGGCGTGCAAAAAATATGAATCCCTTCATAAGGCACAGGCTAAGGGTAAAAGTAATTTAAATATAATAAAGAATCGGGAATTCTCTGTCATGGGGATCGCTTACAACGTCGAAATGACGGTGAAGGATTCTTGCAGGGATTCACCATTCTGGTCCACCAGCGTGAGAATGTGTCTGCCTTCCCGGGGGTTCAATGCGAGCCGATGCACACCCCTGGTGCTTCCAATGAATACACCATCCAGGTGCCAGAACACTGAAGCCTTGTCGTTCCTGTGCGCAAGTTCAAAGACAGAGCTTCCGGGCTTGCCATCAAAATCCCGGGGAATGATAATACGCGCATTGGCCTTCGGATAGACAAGGTCCATCGACGATATGACCGCCGCGCGCTGGCAATCATTGCGAAAAGGAGGAAGGGATTTGTACGAAATGTTTTTTGCCCGGAAATAATATTCCTGCACCGGAGGAAGCACAAACCATTTCACATGCCGCATCGCAGCCACGGCTGCGCAGCCACTGTGTACCTGGAATTTCCCTTCCCCGGAAAGATGAATGGTTTTGTGATAGGTGCACGCTGGCGCATCCAGACCGCGCCTGGTTGTCCATACAGTATCGATATTTTCACAATGGTAGGCGGCCCTTTGCCCGCTGTTGCGACAGGTGGCTACAGGCTGCATTTCGGAGGCGGGCATATCAAACCAGGCTTTCCCTGGCAGGAGCGAAAAGACATCAAACAACAATGGCGCTGCGGCAGAGATCCCTGTCAGACCCGGCCTTCCTTCTCCGTCGGCATTGCCAACCCAAACGCCGACGGCGTAATCACCGTTCACGCCGACTGCCCAGCCATCCCGGAACCCGAAGCTCGTCCCGGTTTTCCACGCGATCTTCTTTGCGCTGACAAAGTATCTCCATCCCGATTGCTCTTCGGGGCGGTAAAGCTCTTTCAACACCTCAAAAGTCTGATAGATGGATGATGCGCTTAACCAGGACGTGACTTCTCGTTCCGCCACCTGATCTACGGCGCCATTCGCAACGTAGACCGGCGCATGAAAATCTTTTCTGACATACCGGTTTTTACCAGGATGGTGAAAATAATTTTTTAGCGTGCGGGCCATGGAGGCATACATCCCGGTAATATCCCACAGCGTGCCCTCGGCTCCTCCGAGGATAAGCGACAATCCATAATGATCCGGATGTTTGCGCAGCGTTGTGAATCCCGAATTTTTCAACAGTGTATAAAACTTCTCATAGCGGTAATCCCGCAGCAGGAAAACGGAGGGAACATTCAGCGAACGGATCAACGCGCGGCTTGCCGGAACTGCTCCATCATATTCTTTTGAGAAATTCTCAGGAGAAAATCCATTCATGAACACTGGGATATCCGGCAGTAAAGTTTCGGGAAGAATGAGTCCCTCGTCAAGCGCAGCAGCATAAAGAAATGGCTTCAGGATACTGCCCGTACTGCGCGGAGCGGTGATGATATCAACCTGCTCTCCATGGGCAGACGACCCCGAACGGACATTACCGGCATAGGCGAGCGCTTTCCCTGAGTTCACATCCAGCACAAGCACAGCTCCATTGTAAATCTCGTTACCCTTCAAATGCTTATGGTGACTTAACAACGTCTCCTCTACACGTTGCTGCAGGTCGTAATCCAGTGTGGATACTGATTTCCTGCCTTCCCCTTCTTCTTTTTTCATCCGCACGAGAAGATGGCTTGCCAGGGAGGGCAATGCCTTCGGCTTTTCCGGTATGGGCTCTTTCTTACTGAGGGCACAGCCAAGGGCATCAATCCTGCCGGCCCGATAAAGTCTATCCAGAAGACGGTCGCGTTTTTCCCTCAGCAAAGCCCTGTTCTTTCCCGGATGAATGAGGGCCGGTGCATTGGGGAGCACCGCCAGCAATGCGGCTTCAGACCACGATAAATGCTGCGGACTTCTTCCAAAGTACCTCCAGCACGCCGCCTCGAGACCAACCACATTTCCGCCAAAAGGAGCGTGAGACGCATAGAGCGAAAGGATCTCTTCTTTTGAATAACGTAACTCAAGCCGGGTGGCCAGGATCATCTCAACAGCTTTCTCAAACAGATTTCGTGATTTGTTTTTCCTGGAGAGACGAATTACCTGCATGCTGATGGTACTTCCTCCACTGACAACCTTGCCTTCCCGGACATTGTGAATGAACGCTCTGCCCAGGGAGAGCGGATCGATACCCGGATGATCATAAAAGCGTTTGTCCTCGAACGCGATCAGCGCCTCGGCAAACTTGTCAGGGACGACCTCATCATGCGGAAACCGCCACTGTCCATCTGCCGCAATGGAGGCGCTGAGCAATTGGCCGTTGCTGGCTTCCAGTACGGAAGAATATGGCCTGTCAAAAATTACCGTGGGCAGGCAAAAAGCATAGGCCATGCCACAACATACCAGCACACCCACCAGGATCTTCCATCTTCTGCTGCGGATAAAAACCGGTTTCCCCTTTTTGGCATCCATCATATCCTGCGGTCACGCCGCCATGTCAATTTAACGCGATCGATTTTTTTCCACGACCACCGTCCGTCCCTTTTTCCGCGCGTAGACACTTCCATCATACATCGCTTCACAGCTTACTGCTGGCAGATAAAACGTTCCAGCATACGTGGCGGTGACCAGAACGCGGAAGGTTTTCTCTTCGCGCGGCGCCAGATTAAAATAGGTGAAGACCCGGTCATCGCGGATATCCTGATAACGAAACGGACTTGTTTGCAAAATCTCTTCGGCTTCATCCAGTCGCAGATTGCTGATCTCCCAACCCGGAGGGAATACCTGCGATAGTGCAAGATTTTCATAAGGTCCCCGTACACCAGGATGAGTAACCGTGACCTCTGCGACAAATTCTGTCCCCTGCTCCATCCGCGAAGGATCGATCAGATTTCCCTGGGGATCAGTATAACGGATCGTCAGCGCCAATTCATTGGCATCGTCGGTTTCTTCGCCGCGTGCGGGGGTTCCGGTCGTGATCAGACGGGTAAACAAGACACCCGCACTCTTGTTGACCACCTCAAGCGGATAAGCATTCACACCTTTAACAGGAATCTCGATTTGCGCATAGGGCAGTCCGGTGGTGGCGGAAACAGTCTTATCTTTTCCGACCCGGTAGGTAAAATTCAGATCTCCGCGTTTGTATCCGGAAGCAAATGCGCCTACTGCCCGGAGGCACATGGCTGTTTCCTGAGTGCTCATCCAGTTTCCCTGATCTCCCAGTGCAGTCGAAATTTCCCTGAGCACTTCAAAGGCCCTGACCTTGTCGTCAAGCAGGACCAACGTCTCAATAATCAATGCTTTGTCGCGGAGCGCGGAACCATAAGTATAGTCCATTTCCCGGTAAGGCTTTACCGAAAGGGGAAGATCCTGGATTAATTTGCGTGACGCTTCTGTCTGCCCGGAGATAACAAATGCCGACGCGAGCATCCAGGCGGCGGAGGGGATCAGATCACTTTCTTCGCGCAGGCGGTTCATGGCGCCCAATTCGGGTGACCCCGCAAGCGCCAGCGTGTACAACCGGTAGGCCTGTATGAGTTGTGAATTCACATAGGATTTATTACTGCGCCACTCGGTGGCCCTGTTGCGCTGAAAACCCTTCCAGCGCTGAAGGAGGTCGGCAGGAACATAGTACCCCCGTGCTTCTGCTTCAATCAGGAAATGACCTGCATAACTCGTGCCCCAGCTGTCCGACGACTCGGAAAGTCCGGGCCAGTAAACAAATCCGCCATCGGGTTGTACAAAAGATTTCAATTGTTCAATACCGGCTTTCACATTCTCCTGTATGACAGCCTGCTCCGCTTCTGTAAGCGCCCTGACCTGGCTCAGGTAGAGCTGCGGAAAAACAGAAGAGGTGACCTGTTCGATACAACCGTGGGGATACTGCAACAGGTACCGCATGCGTGATCCCAGATTGATCGGTGGCAGGCTGGACACTTCCAGGATGGCCGTATTGGTCCCTGCCATCCCGAAGGGATGAATGCTGGTCGCCAGGTCCTTCTTTTCCTCCAGTAAAAATTCCTCGACACGTGTGACCGGCAAATTGGGATTGCGTACCTGGATCTCGATAACATCCACGGACTTCAGGTTACCCGATGTGGCAATGACTTCAACCTTTGCCACGCCTGTTTCGGATCTAACGCCCAGTTCGAATTCGATGGTGGCGTCGGCATCTTTCGACAGCGAAAGCGATTTCTTTTTATCGCCTTTGATTTCAAGCGGTCCGGTGACATTCACTTCCACATCTACATTGTCCAGGTTCTTCTCACCTGTGAATAATGTTACAGGCAACGTTGCAACCTCCTCCGGGCCAAGCACTCTCGGAAGTGTGGCCAGAACCATCAGGGGCTTTCTGACCGCGCTGACCTTCTCCGCTTTTCCATACGATCCTGCATGGCCTGCCACCAGCATTGTCTTGACAGATCCGATATACTGCGGCATAATGAATTTAATTTCCTGTGCGCCGCCGTCGAGTGTATAGGGCCCGAAAAATTTCACCACCGGTTTAAAGCGGTTTGCCAGCGGATCGAGTTCCGCCGCGGCGAGCGCGTCATCTCCGCCGATGGAAATAAAGCGTTCGAGGTTAGCGCCGAAGGCGCCCATCACCTGGTCATACAGGTCCCACGTGCGCACACCGAGGGCTTCGCGGGCATAAAAGCTTTTCCATGGATCGGGTGTTTTAAACCGGGTAAGATCCAGGAGACCTTCATCGACTACGGCGAGGGTATAGGTCATTTTCCGGTTGGCTTTTTCCGAAACCCGGATGGCCACCGGCTCGCCGGGCACCAGCACTTCCGGCATCGCAAGAAGTGGTTCAAGATGCGTTGCAGGATCTTCGACCTGCACACCGGTCACGCCATATAACCTGATAGGCAGATCATTCTCCGTCTGAGCATGCGGTTGCAGCAGGGAGACATGCACGTAAACATTCGGCGCCATTTCCGGAGTAACGTCGACAGCGAACCGTGTCTCTCCCTGGGTTGTTTCAACCCAGTATGTTTGCAGCACTTTACTTCCGTTCTCGATGCTTACCAGTGCGCGTCCCTTTTCGGATCCGGGAATGGTAAGGTTTATTTTTTCACCGATGTTGTATTGTGTCTTGTCGGCAGAGAAGGAAAGCAGGTTCGCCCCGCCCCTGGCGTCATCTGCACGCGCGCGGCTGTACCAGCCAGGTTCATCTACATATATGATCTGGCCCGCGCAATGACCGGATACCGGATCGCACGCGCGTAGAAAATACCTGCCATACTCAGCAGCTTCCAGGTTGAAGGTCCACTCGCCTTTGCCATTGGTGGTTTTTACGGTACCGCTCTTCGCGAGGGTGGAATAGGAGCCCTCCACATAATTCGCCATGCTTTCATTTGTATTGTCCCACCACCAGCGCCAGTCAAGCTTATACATATTAACTTCGATGCCTTCGCGCGAAACTCCCTTACCTTCGGTATCGACCGTGGCCAGCGCTATCTTGTGTGGTGTGTCCGTATATAAAATGCCGCTGTAGCGCTCACCTTCAGGCACGCGCATGCCCACAAAAGACGCATACGGATAGTAGGGGATGCTGAAGCGATCAATGCTGAAATTACCGCTTTCTTCAAAGACTTTACCGCGGAATACGGCGTTAAGCAATCCGGAAGGCGCGCCCGAACGCTCGAGTGTTGCAGTGACCGCCGCCCGGCCCTCCAGATCAGTCTTCCCTTCGAAAAGTAATTGCGTTTCGCTCTGAAATTCGCGTGAAGGATCATCAAAATTATATTGCGGAAAACCGGAGAACTGTGTGACTTGCCTTTGGAGCATGACATCAAACTCCGCCTTGAGGTTTCGGCCCGGAGCCCCGTGCAGCCATTTCACTTCGAGTGTCCCATTGAGGTCGGCCGACGTCAGTTTAGCAGTGCCGAAATCGAGATTGATCTTAAGACGGTTGGGTTTTACCGTTTCAATCTTGAGCGTTTGCGTAAATTCCGTCCCGCCTACTTTCACCCGGCCGAGCCAATTTCCCGTGGGCGCATCGGAAGCCGTTGCTGTGGCAAAATTGTAAAACCCGTTTACCGATGCAGCGCGTACGATGCGTTGCATCACCTGACCCTGCGGATTGGACAATTCAAATACGACGGGATGATTCTCAGGCAAAAGTTCACGCTTGTCCTCGAGGATAAAAGTTACGAACAGGGAATCACCCGGCCGCCATACGCCGCGCTCACCATATAAAAATCCTTTCAACCCTTTTTGGACGACCTGCCCTGAAACATCGAAGTTGCTTACCATGAGCGCCTCACCGTTCACCATGCGCACATAGCCGCGCTGTGATCCGTTTTTCGCCACGAGCGAGAACGGTGTTTCTTTGGTGTTCATGACAACCTTTCCTTCCCCATCCGTCACCGCCGTCGCGAGGGCCTGCAGCTGATAGCTATAGAGGGATATTTCCACACCGCCGACAGGCTTGGCCGTTTTCAAATCGGTAACAAACACGAGCGTGTTTCCGTCTCCTCCCCGTTTGGCTGTGACGCCGAGATCGGATGCCAAAATATTTTTCGTCACAGACTTATCAGAAGTATAATAAGACGAATTGCAGGGATTGTCGCGCTGCCTCCAGTCAAAGTCCTCTCCGTAATAATAATCGTCATAGTAATCGTACGACCACTCACCCTGGAAGCCATCATCATGATCATCTTCCGGGGACTCGAACTGTGCAGGCGACGCTGTTTGGACACCGGAAGTTTCACAGCCATAGAGGGAGTATGCCTGTCTGAATCCAAGCTTTACTTCATAGATGGCGCCGGGCTCGGCTTGTATGAGTTTTGTTATATCAAGCGTATAGCGATTCCATTTTCCCGGATCGGTTATGCCCGTGTTGTCCAGCGGTATTCTCTTTTTCAGGATCCGGTTGCCTACTCTTCTCAGTTCATTGTGTGAATCAAGACTGTTTACCTGAAAGAACTGCAATATATTGTTTTCATGAATCCGGGTGATCTGGATGTCCACGGCGCTGAGGTTCACCGCCTCAAAGGGAACGACCAGACCCTGTGTGCCAGGGAGGATGGAACCCTTTCCGGCAAACCTCACTGCCGGTTTCACCTGCTCAAATACGACTTCTTCCGAGGACGATCTTTCAAGACGCTTATCGAGAACATTTCTGATGCCACTTCCGACTGAAAGTGTCCGCGTGCCATTCTGGCGAATGGGAGGATAGACCCATATCTCATTGTCATGGATATCAAAATCAAGACTGGACAAATCCGTGATCCGTATCAGTCCGTTCAGGTTCTGATTGTCTCTTACGGGATCCGAAAATTGAAGCACAACGTATTGGGTAGGGCTCTGCACCACCCTTACCCGCATGAGCCGGAAGTCGTTTATCGCAGGAATGTCAACTTCCAGGTCCTGGCGACGGTCAATGCCGATCGGATTTCCATTTACCCTGATATTCACTTTGCCCTGCGCCTGTTTCCTGGAAACATCCTCAACGACAAAATGGTGCTGCCGCCCGTCCTCACCATGTGTCCAGGTAAGTTTTAAGGCATTTCCCTCCTGCGTGGCATCGACGGTCTTTTCCACTTCAGTCGCTTCCGCAAAATCCGCCGTATGAAAAGTACCTTCGATCTTTTCTCTCTTCAGATCTGTTTTGACATAGGGTTTGGTGTTGACGACTACGACCTCGAAATTCTGGGGCATAACCTGGAAAGAATATTCAAACGTTCGCATGCCTTCAGGAAGATCGTCTTTGAGACGTGAAAGGAAAAACCTGGCTGAATAGACTTTCCCTGACATCATCCTGTCTTCCGGACGGAATTCTACCGTGCGCCTGTCAAGCCATACCGTTTTTCCGGACAACGCGGGGCTAAAGTCAAATAGTTCTGTCTCTGTTTCCTTTCCCACCAGCGTGGAATCGATCACATCGTTATTCAAGACCACCGTCAACGGCGAACCGGAAGGAATGATTCCTGTGGTATAGGAGGCTATATGTTCCGCGAAAGCTGGGTTGATGTCGGCGCGAGGATTTGTCTTAACGGTGTCGGAGGTGAAATAAAGAATGCCGGTAATCGCCAGACCTGCCGCCACTGCGGCGACGGCGATTTTTTTCCAGGCTAGGATTTTCATGATTTCTGGGGGTTTCAGAAATAAAATACTGCAAATTATCCGCCATTTCACTGGCTTTTTGCGTTTTTCGAAAAAAACTTTTCAACCTTTGCATGACGTTTTTATAACGCCTTCAGAACTTATAAAATTATGAATGAGCTTTTAGACGAGGTTTACTATAACAATACAGTCCGTGAATATCTGATTGCACTTGGTGTCATCATAGGGGGAACGGTGATCGTTCTGGCCTTTAAAAAGTTAATCATCAAACGCCTCCAGCGCTGGGCCGCAACAACGCCTGGCACCTGGGATGATTTTATTATTCGAAGCCTCACACGTTTTGGCATTCCCGTCATCCAATGGATCATCGTTTACTGGGGCATTCACCTGCTGTACCTTTCTGCCAAAACTGAAAGAACAATACAGATCGCCACTTCCATCATCGTAACCTACTTTATCCTTCGCCTGGTCTCATCGGTGGTGATGCTTCTTCTGGAGTCAGGCGTGAGAAGGAGAGAACATGGTGAGGAGAAGATCAAACAGCTGGGCGGATTAATGATGCTTATTAATCTCGTCATCTGGGTTCTCGGGCTGGTATTTCTGCTCGGCAACTGGGGCGTCGAGGTTACACCCATCATCGCCGGTCTCGGTATCGGTGGTATTGCCGTTGCCCTGGCAGCTCAAAATATCCTGGGGGATCTGTTCAGCTATTTTGTGATCTTTTTCGACCGTCCCTTTGAAGCCGGCGATTTCATTATCGTTGATGACAAAATGGGGACCATCGAATACGTCGGCATCAAGACCACGCAGATACGGGCGCTCGGCGGAGAACAAATCATCATCGGAAATTCGAACCTCACCAACTCGCGCATTCACAACTACAAGCGCATGGCCAGGCGACGGGCTGTGTTCGGCATTGATGTGGAATACGGCACACCTTACGAAAGCCTGAAGAAAATACCGGCAATGCTAAAGTCTATTGTGGAACAACAGCAACTCGTCACCTTTGACCGCGCACACTTTACCGCGTACAAAGACTGGAGTCTTCGCTTTGAAGTGGTCTATTATGTGTTAAGCGCTGACTTTAATCTGTTCGCGGACATTCAGCAGAATATCAACCTTCAGATCTATCAGCAATTCGAGAAGGAGAAGATAAATTTTGCTTTCCCTACGCAGACGATGGTCGTAAGGAACGAAGGAGACTCGCCAGCGCCCCGGCTGGAATAGTAAGGCAAGTTCTCCGGATGTTGTTGACCTTGGGAAACAATGCTTCCGGCTATTCACGAATTTTGGTCCGGGCGCGAAAAAAGCTACCATAAGTTCATCGTCATTCTTTCTTCTGCAAGGCAGCTGTTTCCATAAAGGCATAGGCGACCATGTGACAGATGCCCATGTGCGCATCTTCAACCCTGCCATAATGCGAATCGTTGACCACCACCGTCAGATCAGCCATCGCAGCGAGCTTTCCCCTGGCGGCGCCGACCAGTGCGATCACCTGGATCCCGTTTTCTTTGGCCCATGCCGCGGCCTTCACCAGGTTGGGTGAACTACCGCTTACGCTCATCACAAACAGAATATCTCCCTTGTTGGCAAAGTTCATCAGTTGCCTTGAAAAGATATCTTCATAAGAGTAATCGTTGCCGAGCGCGGTGATCCAGGGTGTGTTATCATTGATGGACATACAGCGAAAGCGGCGCCAGGTTTTGTCAGAAGATCCCTTTCCAAGGTCCGTAACAAAATGCGAAGCGTTGGCCGCGCTTCCGCCATTCCCAAAAACAAAGATCTGTTGGTCCTTATCCAACGCTTCCTTAAAAAGTGTGACGATGTCAGCAACCTTTTCGAGGGGAATGCCGTCGAGCGTTTGCTTTTGTTTGGCGATATAGTCTGTTAAAAAATTTTTCATGCGGAAGTTAGTTTATGAATGGCAAGGGATAAGGCGCCGACCGGCACAGCATCCTCCTTCAGTAAGGATAACTGCACGTTGGGTCCCGGCCTGAGAACATCCATCAGATAATTGGGAAGTTTTTGTGCTATTAACCGGAGGAAGGGTTCTCCGACAAGGGAGAGACCTCCTCCGAGAATGACTGTTTCGGGATTCAGCATGTGGACTGCATGGGAGAGTCCAAAGGCAAAATCATCGGCGGTTTGTTCCAGGATATCGCGCGCGGGTTTGTCTTCTTTCTCAAGCGCGGCAACAAGTACGCGGGCCTCGCCCCGGGTGAGTCCCTTCGTCAGCTGAGCCAGCAGACTATCGGGGTTGAGCCGACTAAAGTTCCTGATCTTCTCATCCACGGCC
>JBARAD010000316.1:0-12577 GCA_049791675.1 Chryseosolibacter sp. | reverse complement strand
GCATAGGGGCGGGAAGGTGGGTGCATACCTTTGGCTGCGGACATGCCACGATCCCCATCGAAGAAATGTATCCGCGCATCGGCGGATTCGTCGGCTTCCATCCGATCATTGAACTTCCGCTGACCTTCTTTACGAGAATTACAGGAGAAATGGGTGTTCACCAGTTCCTGTTCCTCGAACGCGTCGAAGGTTACGGGGTCGAGATCATGAAAGGTTACAATTTTGACAGCCGCGATACCATGTGGCTTTTCTCCCATTCCGGAATCAACAATGTGAACATTGACATTGCGCTGGAATCGAAAAAGCGTGGCATGAAAGTCATCGCATTTGGATCGGCAGCGGAAGCGAAGGGAAAACAATCCCGGCACTCCAGCGGCAAGACCATCTTTGATGTCGCTGACCTGGTGGTGGATACCTGCGCGCCCATCGGAGACTCTTCCGTTCCGCTGAAGAATCATCGCGACAAAGTAGGTCCCGTGTCGACCATGGCCTTCGTCACGTGTGTATGGATGACGGTAACAACCGTCGCCGAAATACTCGCCGATCGCGGAGTAAAACTTTTCATCCATCCGTCGCACAATGTACCGGGCGATACCACCGCCAGAGAACGGGTAGAGGAGGCGTTGGCGGAATACAAGCGACGCGTTGCAGGCGTGTAAAGCGCGGGAAAAACAAAAAAGTCAACCCGGGGTTGACTTTTTTGTTTATATCCTGATCTCAGAAAATTCATTCCATCAGGAGATAATTTTTTTCGGTGTGGATCGGAACGTTGGGCGCCTAGTCCCGGCGGTCGTCAATTGTTGAAGTGTTGGTGGTCGTAGGTGCCGTGGTTCTTGAATCATCTGAATCTTTCTTCACTTCCTTAATGCCATCTTTAAATTCACGGACGCCCTTCCCGAGCCCTTTCATGAATTCAGGAATTTTCTTCGCTCCGAAAAAAATCAGGATCACTAACCCGATGAGCAGCATTTCCTGCATTCCGAGTCCCATAATTAAAAGTATCGCATTCATAGTCATTGGTTTAATTCTCAACAAAAGTTACGTCAAAATAATTTAATCGGTGAAAAATGTGACAATGCAGCCTGTTTTGAGGGGTTTCTGCTTCAGCAAAGCACCTTTGCCCACACAGCAGCCTTTCCTTTTCCGGGGTCAAACTACAACTTTTGGAGCAATAATTTTTGTTTCAGGAAACTGATAAAGATTTCCGGGCTTTTGATCCGGATTTCATCGATGAGCCCCAGCGTAAATCGGCCCACCCCTTCAAAATTCGCCACCGGGCCATGAAAAAGATAGTGATCCTCCTCTTTGGATAGGAAAGGAAGGGCCAATGGATACTCCTCGCGAAGTAACAGGTACGCCCGCAGGCTGAGCTCAAGGGTTACCCAGGTACTGGCGTCGCCGGTGAATCCGAATATGTCGGTTTGATTTTTTTGATGTAAGGATTCGAAAGCAAAAGGTCTGTTGAACGGGATAACCTCGCCGATGCGATCGAGTTTGAATTGTTTACAGACCTTGTCGGCGGTATCCAGCGCCATGATGGATTGGTAATTATCCCCGAAGTGAATGGGCTCCACCAACCGGTCGCGTATTTCGTTACTATGCGCCGAGTGGTAATTTTTAAGCACAACCTGTTGTTTATTTTTGATGGCATCCGCCAGTTGATCTACAAATTTCCCCAGCCGTGCCTTGAGGAAAAGCCTCGGCATGCTGTCAATTTCCGAATTCAGCGATAACTTTTTTAATAACAGGTTTTTAAGCGGATTGTCATTGGTGCCTGACTGGATGAGCTTTTTCATCAGCCTCAATTCTTCAACAGAAAACTGGGATTGGGAAGGGTCGTCATCCGAGGTAATGATGAAATACCTGTTTTCGAAATCCTTTTCGATCAGGAAATCCACTTCCTCCAGAAGATTGATATACCTGTAGATCGTGCGTTCGCTGGTATCGAACCTTTCCGCGAGCTGACGGATCGTCCAATGTCCGGCCTTCAAAACCGCAATGATCTGGAAAAGTCTCAAAAGCTTGGCCTGCGGGATGATTGATTCGGCCTTTCGGCCAGTTTTCTTTGCGCTCATGGTGCCTGAAAAATACTCAATTTATTGACACGCGCCTGTGCCTGACCCCTTTCGGCAGATCCGTCAGTTTTTCAGGTGCGGATTCTTCTCAACGTAAACGCTACAGTCAGCAGGCAGGCCCCGTTCTTTTCAAATGCAATCCAAACCATTGCCTGTCAGGCGTATCGGCAAATCATCGGGTAACCCGTTGTTACCTGTGCGGGTTTAAAGGAATCAATATGGCGTTGTTTACTTAATAAATTTTCTGAAAAAAATATCATTCGCCCGCTCATCACTTTCGGATCGTCAGGTATGAAAAGATGGAAGTGTGCAGAAAAACATGAAGAAAAAATAAATAATTTTACAGCTAAACCTCACGTATGACCCGGCAGATTTTCGCGGCGGAGATTAGTATTGACGATGCTCCCCATCTTGTTCGCGAGAAATTCAATGAAAATGAAAGCAACGTCAAAGCGATCCTTGTTGAACTGAGAGGACGGGTGGATGAAGTCTTTATTCTTGCCACGCGTCAGCGTTTTACGGTGTACATCGTTAATGACAGCCTCCAGGTGTTGACAGATTTCTTTCATTCAGAACACAATCTCAAAGGCTACGTTCAGTATTATTATAACACGGGCGAATCGGTTTCGCACCTGATGGCAACAGCCAGCGGGTTGCTATCACCTGTAAAAGGAGAGGAGAATGTTCTCGGTGATATACGGAAGTGTTATCAATGGGCCAGCAACTGCGCCTGTCTGGGCATCACGCTGGATCACACGCTGACGAAGGTCATTGATACGGGAAAGACCGTGCGGACCGCCACCGCGATCGGTCATTTTTGCGCCTCCGTTATTGAAACGGGCCTTGAATTGCTCTACGGCCGGATGGAAAATCTGCATAAAAGAAACTTTCTCATCGTCGGCACGGGAAAGCTTGCGCGGCTGGCGCTGGAATATCTTGCCGCGGAGGGTATCCCCAATGTTGCTCTTACCGGTGAAGACGCCAGCCAGTTAAGCCAGCTGGCCAAAAAGTACTCCGTTAAGACCTTTCCAATAACGTCATTATCCGATTATTTTTATATGGCCGATGTGATCATCGGCGTATCTCATCAGGAGGTGAACCTGGACTTTCTGAATCCGGAGGAAAATAAGGAGGAAAACAGAAATCCTTTTGTGCTGGATCTTGGAATGCCGCCAAATTTCAATGCGCAACTGGTGGAGAAATATGCCGCCGAATTTTATAACCTCGACGATCTGCGCAGGCTGCAGCCTTCTCCTCTGGAGGCTTTCGGTGGTCTTGAACTGGCATGGCGAATGGTGGTAAAAACTTCCAATGACTTCGTACACCTGCTTAAACTGCTGGAACATTCCCCCATTCTGACAGCCTACCTCAGCCGGCAATTCAATCAGAAGAATGGTGAATGGAAAGTGAAGCCGAAAAGAACGCTTCGGCATTTTCTGTTATTCAGAAAAGGTGAGTCCGCGACCGGTCTTTCGCCAGCCAAGGAGAGTTTTAACGAGAAGGTGCATACCAACAATTACCAGGCTGAAAATGCGGTGGAGATCATTCGCCACTTTTCAAAACCGAAAAGTTTCAAATTCATGCTGCCCGAGAATTAGGGAGCGCTTCGGGTTTTTCGGGCCATTTATACCTGCCTTTCAAAAAATAATTCCAAAAAATTTTTTTCCATCTTCTGGCGGCGCCTGGATCTTGTGGTGAAGGATGCGATCGAACAATCGTTTGCGTCACTGGCAAACAGTTGTTTGTTCGCCGGTTAAATTGTTAATAATTCCTAAATGGCATTATTTCCGTTGGTATTTTTTTGAAAATGCACTAATTTCGAAGAGAAATAGTTATGAAGATCACGCTTTGTATGGATATGATGATGGTGAACATGCAGTTTTGCAGCTGTTGTAAGGACGCATTATACCATGCAGGAGCATCGGCTTGAATATTATTTAAACAAAAGATAACTCAAAGCCTTTCCTGCAAACGGGAGAGGCTTTTTTATTTTTAAAAAAAAGAAAACTATGAAGAGTTTCAGGTCAGAACTTGAGGACATTAACAACCCCGTCGTCGCGCAGGATATCATTGATCTTGGCAACAAGATCCGGATGTTCCGGGAAGGAAAAATGGACGACGATAAGTTTCGTAGCGTACGCCTCTTACGAGGTATCTATGGGCAGCGTCAGCCCGGTGTTCAGATGGTTCGTATCAAACTTCCGTTCGGCCGTGTCTCTACAAAACAGATCCGTCGTATTGCCGACATTTCGGAGGAGTATGGTAGCAGTAACCTGCATGCCACTACGCGTCAGGATATTCAAATCCATTTCGTCAGCCTCGACAAAACTCCTGAACTGTGGACCAAGCTGGAGGAAGATGCTGTTACCATACGCGAGGCATGTGGTAATACTGTCAGGAACGTGACCGCGTCGCCAACGGCAGGCATCGATGTCAATGAACCGTTTGACGTATCACCCTATGCCTATGAGACATTCAAGTACCTGTTGCGGAATCCTGTCAATCAGGAGATGGGGCGTAAGTTCAAAATATCCTTTTCTGCGGCGGAAGACGATACCGCTTACTCTTTCATTCATGATCTCGGATTTATCCCGAGAATACAAAACGGTAAGCGTGGATTCAAGGTTCTCATCGGCGGCGGCCTGGGTGCGAATCCATACCTCGCCCTTCCTGCATTTGAATTTCTCGAAGAAGACCAGGTTATCCCTTTTACGGAAGCTGTACTCAGGGTCTTTGACCGCTATGGCGAGCGAAACCGGAGGATGAAAGCCCGTATGAAATTTTTGCTTGACGACATTGGCCTTGAGGAGTTGTTGCGTCTGGTCAAGGCGGAGTGGAACGCCCTTCCAAACAAGCACTATCAGTTTGATTACGATATCCTGCCCGCGCCGAAGTTAAGTGAGCACGTACCGGCGCAAGCCGCCGTTCTTGCCGATGAAAAGAAATATCAGGCGTGGTTCGCTACCAATGTGATCCGGCAAAAGCAGGAAGGTTATTACGGCGTCTATGTGAAATTGCCTTTGGGCAATCTCTCCTCAAAGATGGCGCGTAAGTTCGTCGACATCGTCGATCTTTACGCTGCTGATGAACTCAGGGTGACCATCAATCAGGGATACCTGATAAGGTTTGTCCGCGCGGAAGTACTGAAACATCTGTACAATGCCCTTGATGCCTTGGGACTTGCCGAACCTGGCTTCGACAGTGTAGGCGACATCACGGCCTGCCCTGGAACAGAATCCTGTAACCTCGGCATTTCCGATAGCACGCAGGTATCCCTTGCGTTGGAACGTGTGATCAAAGAGGAATATCCGGAGCTCATCTACAATAACGATATCAAGATCAAGATCAGCGGATGTCCTAACTCCTGCGGGCAGCATGGCATTGCAACGATCGGTCTGCATGGCAGTACCATCAAAGACAAGCAGGGAAAAGTATTGCCTGCACTCGTGGTGCTGCTGGGCGGGGCAAAACTGACAGGTGGCGACGCCATCATTGCCGACAAAGTGGTGAAGATCCCATCCCGCAAGGGCCCGGATGCGCTGCGCCTTCTCCTGGACGATTATGACGCCAACGGGCTGGAGGGTGAATATTTTCACGACTACTACAAGCGCCTTGGAAGGAATTATTTCTACAGCCTGCTGAAACCGCTGGCGGATATGGCTGGGCTAAAGCCTTCGGATTACATCGATTGGGGGCAGGATGATAACTTCATATTGCATACTGCGGTGGGTGAGTGTGCCGGTGTGATCATCGATCTCGTGTCCACGTTGTTGTACGACAGCGAAGAAAAGCTGGCATGGGGAAAGCAGGCATTGCACGAGAAGCTGTACGCCGACTCCATCTATCATTCCTATAATGTTTTCATCAATACAGCGAAGGCAATGTTGCTGACGGTAGATCAGAAGCCCAGCACGCAGATTCAAACGCTGAATGATTTTCAGAAACACTTTGTTGAAACTGGATTGATTTCAGGTATCACAGACTTCCGGGAATTCGTTTTACGTATGAGCAAGGAAGAGCCTACGGAATTCTTTGCCCTGGAATACTGGGATGATGCAAGCAGATTCCTGCAGAGCATATACGCGTATAAGAACCTGGAAAAACAGATCGCATAAAATGTATAATCCCATTTTTTCATTTCAGCGGAAGCCCGCCCTCACCCTGGTGGGAGCTGGTCCTGGAGATCCGGAGCTCATCACCCTGAAAGCAATGAAGGCGCTGAAAGATGCTGATATTGTTTTGTACGATGCGCTCGTGTCAAAGGAAATTCTGGATTTCATTCCCGCGGGAACGCCGGTGATCTCCGTCGGAAAGCGGGCGGGGATGCACTCCTATACGCAGGATGAAATCAATTCGCTGATCGTTGAATCTGCTTTTTTATATGGTCATGTTGTGCGGCTGAAGGGAGGAGATCCTTTTGTTTTTGGCCGCGCGACCGAGGAGATTGAACACGCCTCGCGCTACGGTATCGCAGCAAGCGTGGTGCCCGGCATCAGCAGTGCGCTGGCAGTGCCAGCCTCCCTGTCGATACCCCTCACGTCGAGAGGTGTAAGTGAAAGTTTTTGGGTGGTGACGGGAACCACGATGACAGGCGCATTGTCTGGCGACGTCGCCCTTGCCGCACAATCAACCGCGACGGTCGTGATCCTGATGGGACTGAAAAAATTACCTGAGATCATGGCCATCTATCAGACCCTGGGTAAGGGGGAACTGCCGGTGGCGGTCATTCAGAATGGAACGCTTCCCTCACAGAAGCAGGTAGTCGGAACGGTTTCTTCGATCGTAAAGCTGGTGCAGGAAGAGGATCTGAATTACCCGGGTATCATCATCGCCGGCGAAGTGGTAAAATATGCGGATGTCCGCAACGCGGTGGCATCGCAGTATGTGAGGACTGAAATCTAAAAGGACGAGGTTTATGGAGGAACGCAATAACCTGTTTCCTGTTTTTCTGAAACTTGAAGAACTCGATACCCTGATCGTCGGTGGTGGGAATGTCGGCCTCGAAAAATTAAACGCTTTGTTAAAAAGTAGTCCGGCAGCCAGCGTGACCCTCGTCGCCGGTCAGATCAAAGAGGAAATTAAAAACCTTGCAGCCGCATCGAAGCGCATCAGGCTCATCGAGAGGAACTTTCGGGTACGGGACCTGCAGAATAAAGACCTTGTTTTACTGGCAACGGACAGCCCGGAGCTTCACCGCCGTATCAAAGGCCTCGCGCGAAAAAGAAGACTCCTCGTGAATGTGGCAGACACGCCTGATCAGTGTGATTTTTATTTAGGTTCCGTAGTAACGAAAGGGAATCTGAAAATCGGCATCTCCACCAATGGCAAATCACCTACCATTGCGCGCCGAATGCGTGAATATCTCGAGGAGGCCCTTCCGGAAGATACCGATGCGCTCCTTAAGAACATGCAGGCTATCCGCGAGCGCATCAAGGGCGACTTTGCACACAAGGTAAAAATGCTCAACGACCTCACTTCTTCGTGGCTGAAAAGGACTCCCTGAAGCCATCATTTCTTTGGATTGATTCCGAATTTATGTTTTGATTCCTTACTTTAGAGGTAACACAAACCTTAAAGTATATGCATTATTCAAGACGGAAATTTCTGAACACCACGGGCCAGACCCTCGCTGGGGCCAGTTTATTAAGTGGCCTTCCCTGGGAAGTCATCGCCGGCAACAAAAGGCGGATTTCTCAGAATGACCGCATCAATGTTGGCGTCATCGGCGCAAACGGCATGGGATGGTCCGACGCCAAGTCGTTCATGAAAATTCCAGAAGTGAACCTGATGGCCATTTGTGACGTGGATGAAAATGTGATCAATAAGCGTGTAGCCGAAGTCAAGGAAGCCAATATCAAACTCGCCACCTATTCCGATTACAGGAAGCTGCTCGAGAACAAGGATATTGATGCTGTTATCATCGGAACACCTGACCACTGGCATTGTTTACAGATGGTGGAAGCATGTGCTGCCGGAAAGGATGTGTATGTGGAAAAACCGGTCGGCAACTCTATCGCTGAATGCAGAACGATGGTTGATGCCCAGAAGAAATACAGTCGTGCTGTACAGTGCGGACAATGGCAAAGAAGCATGCCGCATTTTATTGACGCCCTTAACTTCTTAAAGAGCGGAAAGATCGGACAGATAAGAACCGTGAAGGCATGGGCTTACATGGGATGGATGAAAGACATTCCGGCGAAACCGGATTCGACGCCGCCTCCCGGTGTGGATTATGATATGTGGTTAGGTCCTGCCAGGAAGCGCCCCTTCAATGAAAACCGTTTTCACTTTAACTTCCGCTGGTTCTGGGATTATGCAGGAGGTCTGATGACCGATTGGGGTGTGCACCTGGTGGATTACGTTTTGTTGGGAATGAATGCACCGCTTCCCAAATCTGTGTACGCTTCAGGAGGAAAGTATGCGTATCCTGACGGTGGAAATGAGACACCCGATACGCTGGCCGCTGTCTATGATTTTGGGAACTTCACCATGTTGTGGGAACACGCCCAGGGTATCAGCAACGGAAATTATGGACGCGACCATGGGATAGCCTATATCGGTAACAACGGAACGCTGGTGCTGGACCGCGGTGGTTGGGAAGTTATTGCGGATGAAAAACGCATGGAAGCTGTTCCTTATCAGCCGAACAAAGGTTCCGGTCTTGATGCACATACCGTCAACTTCATTGAGGCCGTTAAATCCAGGAAGCTGGATGCGCTAACTTGTCCTATTGAAGCAGGGGCCCATGTTGCCAACGTATGTCAGATGGGAAACATCTCTTTCCGTACGGGGCAGATCGTGCATTGGGATGAAAGCAAGCGGAATTTCAAGGAAGGGGATGCGAACAAATATCTGGCGGCCAGGTATTATAACCAGTATTCGTTACCGAAGGTGTAGGGCGTAAAAAGGCGAATAAGGGACGCGTTGACCATTGTGATGAGCGCGGCCATCCAGGATTCAGGGATTCAGCTTCTCCGCATCGCAGGGCGCGAGCATGTTCAGGGAGGCGGGCACGAGTTCGATTTCAAAGCGGTCGGCTGTTCCGGCGTATTCCCCGTCGATGTGGTAGGGCATTGGTTCAGTCAACTGAATGACGCCATCGCGAATGCGCAGCGTTTCGCAGTAGGCGGACTGATCGATCGTTCCTGAAAAGAACGAGTAGATAAAATCCAGGCGATAGGCCGGAAATTTTTTCAGGATACTGATATTCAGCACTTCATCGCAGACGGAGGCGGAGGGGGCGATCATCGCGTTGTTCCCGTACTGGGAGGAGTTGGCGATGGCGATCACGAACGCCTTTTTTTTCAGTTCATGTTCTCCCAGGGTCAGCGTAGCATCGAATTCCGGGAAATTCATGAACTCACTCAGCGCAAGTTTCGTGTAGCCCTGTAGTCCGCGTTTCTTGTCGGCGCCAAACAAATTCGCGATGTGGCCGTCAAATCCGATCCCGGAGACGTTCACCGATAACTTTCCATTCATGCGAAAGGCATCCATCGGGATGACCTTGCTGGTAAAGAGACATTTGACTGCCTGGGCGGGGTTGACGGGTATTCCAAGGTGTCTGGCGAGTCCATTGCCCGACCCTTTGGGAATAATGCCCATTTGGGCGTGGGAGTATAACAACGCCTGGGCCACTTCATTTACCGTGCCGTCGCCACCAACGGCTACGACCTTTTCGAAGCCCGCGGCGACAGCTTCCAGCGCAAGGCGGGTAGCATGTCCGGGGGCCTCTGTAAAAGCCAGGTCGCATTCTGTGTTATATTCGGTTCCGGCGGAGCGTATGCTGGCTTCCAGCTCCGGCGGATAGCCGGTTCCGGAGAACTTATTGACAATGAAAAAGACCTTTTTAACTTCGCTGTTCACGTTTCAAGGTTACTAAATTTCAGGCAATCTCATACGCGTGCTGTGAGAACGACTTTTAAATCTGATAATATGCAATTCACTCCCCGCAAACTGTTGTTCAAAGCCTGGAATAAGCAAACCGGATTGCTGATGCGGCTGAACAGTATCGATTGTGTCAAGGGTGAACTCTTCCGGCAAGACCACATTCTGTTGCAGTTTACCGGCCTTTGCGATCAATTAAAGGAAGAGATATATGAAATGGACGTTGTGCTGATCGCCGGCGAAAAGTTCGTTGTTTTTTGGGACACGCACCAGAATGGCTGGGGACTTGCTGCTTACGCCAATTCAAAAAACACGAAGCCTTTTATAGGCGGAATCGCTAAAAACGCGACTCGTATCTGCAATTACTTTGAGTCTGAAAAGACCGCCTAGGTTACTTTAATTTCTCCTGGATATACCTGACTGCCTGACCAAAAGTCTGCAGTTTTTCAGCGTCGTCATCGGGGATGCGGATGTCGAAAGTCTGTTCGAATTCCATCACGATTTCCGCATAATCGAGCGAATCAATTCCCAGGTCTTTTACAAAATTTGCGTCGGGTGTAATCTCTGATTGGGCTATACCGAGTTTGTCTACCAATATTTCTGTTACTTTCTTAGGAATATCTTGCATGGGAAACAGTAAGTTTCGTAAATGTATTAAATGGAAAGAAGCCTTCCAAACCCGGTTTTTACCGCTATCCTCCGCCTATTTTTCCCAGTTGGCCGGATCCACACGCCAGGCCTTCAATGAGATCAGCTCATCTTCTCCCACATACTTTTCCTGCACTGCCTTGGAAAGGAGGTGGCCATAGTCGCTGAGCGAGATGAGGGAGACGTCTGCCTCATAAAAATTTCTGGTGGCCAGGTCAAAGCCATAGTTGAAAACTGACACCATGCCCAGGACTTTAAATCCCGCCTCACGCAACGCCTGTACCGCTTTCAGGGAACTTCCACCGGTTGAAACGAGGTCTTCGACAACGACCACGGTCTGGTTCCTGATAATTTTTCCCTCGATAAGATTTTCCATTCCGTGGCCCTTCGGTTTGGGTCTTACGTAGAGAAATGGTAATCCCAGTTCGTCAGCCACGAGTGCGCCGTGGGCAATGCCAGCGGTCGCTACGCCTGCAATCGCTTCCGCTGTAAAGAAATTTTCCCGGATCGCATTTGCAAGTCCTGACTTGATAGCTTCCCTTACCTCAGGGTAAGAGAGTGATAACCGGTTGTCGCAGTAGATCGGTGATTTCCAACCTGAGCTCCAGGTAAAGGGTTTGCCGGTATTGAGTTTGATCGCCTGGATCTTCAGAAGCATTTCGGCAATGGTACCTGCGGTTTCTTCCTGTACTTTAATGATTGGCATATTCAAAAATAGAATTTTAATACGATTGCGTAAACGATCGGCCAGCAAGAAGGAGAAAAATAACAGACTGTGGAAAAATATTTTCAAATGCTTGTCTGCTTCCGAATTATTTACTCTTTTGCGAACCGTGTCAAAGGGTACATTGGATGATTCTATTCATTAACGACATACCTGTTAGAATTCTCACGGCTGAGGTCCTGCCTGACGCCGGTCATTACAATCATGTGCTCGACGCCGCTACGGAAACCATTACTCCTGCAAGGCTGATCAACCATGTATGGATCAAGAATGCCAGTGAACAGAATTTTGATACACTGCTCGGCCTGCTCAACAGTCATGTTCCAACGAACATTCTCTCCGTCATGATCTCCACGGCTGGACTATCTGTTAAGAAACTTCTGAAAAGCAGATTCAAGATTGTGAAGGCTGCCGGAGGACTCATCCGCAAGAAGGAAAAGTTTCTCATGATCTACCGCATGAAGAAATGGGACCTGCCAAAAGGCAAGCGCGAGAAAAATGAAAAGTACAGGCAGACAGCGGTGCGGGAGGTGGAGGAAGAATGCAATATCTCTGTGAAATTGGGAAGCAAGATCTGTACTACCTGGCACACCTACACCATGAACAAGAATGCCATGCTGAAGAAAACAAGATGGTATGTGATGGATTGTGTGGATGACACGAGAATGAAACCCTCCCTCGAGGAGGATATTGAGGAATTGCGCTGGATGACCCGGAAGGAAGTCTATCACGCCCTGGAGCATTCCTATCAATCCATCAGTCACGTCTTTCAGGAGTACTATAAAAAAGCGGAACTGAAATCTGCTGAATAAGGAAGTTATAGTTTGAAGGGGAGGTATTCGGATACATCGCCGCCGTATCCGTGCACTTCCCGGATGATCGACGAGCTGATCCACGCAAACTGAGGAGAAGTGATCAGAAAAACGGATTCCAGTTCATCGTACAATTTGCGATTGATCTGCGAGATGCTGTTCTCATATTCGAAGTCCGTGGTGTTGCGGATTCCCCGCAGCAGATACCGCGCCCCGTTCTTACGCGCGAATTCCGCCGTCAGTTCCGCATAGGTCTCCACGCGGATGGCAGGATGATTTTCAAACGTCTTTTGTATGTATGGCACCATCCGCTCGATGGGGAAGTAGCGTGCGCTTTTTACGCGGTTGTAGCCGATCGAAATAATGATCTCATCAAAGATCCTCAACCCCCGCAATACGATGTCTTCGTGGCCTCTTGTGAAAGGATCGAATGA
>JBARAD010000315.1:0-10156 GCA_049791675.1 Chryseosolibacter sp. | reverse complement strand
CATTGGTCAGCGGAGAGACAGACGTGATAGCAAACCTTTCCAATATAGTAGCTGCGCTGAAGCAAACCATGGATTTCTTTTGGGTAGGGTTTTACATTGTCAGGGACAGTCAATTGGTACTGGGACCTTTCCAGGGACCCGTCGCCTGCACGCGCATTGATTTCGGCAAGGGGGTATGCGGAACAGCATGGAAAGACAGAGAAACGATCATCGTCCCCGACGTAGAGAAATTCCCCGGCCACATTGCCTGTAGCAGTGCATCGCGGTCAGAAATTGTTCTGCCAGTATTCAAAAATAACGCGGTTGCCATGGTGCTTGATGTAGACAGTGAGAAATTGAATGATTTCGATGATAATGATCGCAAGGCACTGGCACACGTGATCAAAATAATAGAAGGCTTATTGTAATCCATTCATGACGCACACAGACCTAATGGATTTTTATAGCAAGCGAAAATCCGTATTCACCGAATCGTTGCAGCGTTACAAAAAACAGATCAACTTTATTTCAAACGTCCGGCTTGGGGTAGCGCTGACCTTTATCGTCCTGGCATACTTTGGCTTTTCGAATCACAGCCTGTTTTATGCTTTGCCTCCGGTATTGCTGGTCTTTATCGTGTTGGTCCGCAAGCATGCAGCGCTCTTTGAAAAGAAAATGCACCTTGAAAACCTGATCAGGATACAACGCGACGAGCTTCTGTCGCTGGATGGAGATTTCTCAGACAACAGCAGTGGTTCGGAATTCATCGATGTCCATCATCCCTATACGCATGATCTCGATATTTTTGGCGAAGGATCTGTTTTCCAATATATCAATCGCCGCAGCACCGCTGGCGGAAAAAAATTGCTGGCCGGATGGTTGTCGCAAAAAGCCGCGTCTGTTAATGAAATCGTACAGCGGCAGGAGGCCATCCGGGAGCTGACATCGAAAAGTGATTTCAGGCAGGAGGTTCAGGCACTTGCCATGCAGGTGGATGAACAATCAGACGACCACCGCCAGATCGAGCAATGGTTATCCCAGCCTTCTTTCGTATTCGGGAAGAGCGCCTATCGCTACATCCTGAATATTTTTCCGGTCATTACCATAGCACTGGTTGTTACGGCATTCTTTGTCGATGGCATCACCGGTTTTGCCGTACTCGCTGCCGGATTGCAGTGGGTATTTCTTGGATTCCACCTGAAGCGCGTCAATGCCTTCCATCAGTATATCAGCCGGAAGAAGAACACGCTTGAAAAATTTTCCCGTATCCTTTTTTATATACGCAATGAAACATATTCCTCGGCAAGGATGCAGGCCTTGGGTGCAAAGGCACGGGACGCTGATCAAAAAGTAAAAAGGCTCGCTTCGCTTCTCAGCGCGTTTGATGCGCGTTTGAACAGCATGACCAACCTGGTGGTCAACAGTCTGCTCTTATATGATCTTCAATGCGTTTACAGGCTGGAACAATGGAAGGAAGAAAATGCAATCGACCTTCCCGTGTGGCTTGATACGATTCGGGAAACCGAAGCCTTGTGTGCGCTTGGCACCTTTTCTTTCAATCATCCGCATTTTGCGTTTCCGGGGATCAATGAGTCGCAACAACTTTCCGCCACCACCATGGGGCACCCGTTGCTCGATGAAAATGAAAGGGTATCAAACGACCTTCACCTTGATGGCAATCAATCCATCATGATCATCACGGGAGCAAATATGGCGGGAAAGAGTACATTCCTGCGCGCGTTAGGAGTGAACACGGTGCTGGCCCTGAGCGGAGCTCCGGTATGTGCCACGGAATTTCAATGCCCGCTGATTGAGGTACGTTCGGGGATGCGGACAGCAGATTCGCTGAAAGAAAACCAATCCTATTTCTTTGCAGAGCTCGACCGGCTGAAATCCATTATGGATGAACTGAGAGCAGGCACTCCCCTTCTCATTCTGCTGGATGAAATCCTGAAAGGCACCAATTCGACAGACAAACAGGCGGGATCTGTCGCACTGGTCAAACAGCTTGTGGATCATTCATGCCTTACGATCATAGCCACCCATGATCTTGCGCTCGGCGAGCTGGAGAAAACTTATGGCGGAAGGATCGTGAACTATTGTTTCGAGGCAAACATCGAAAACGACCATCTGTTTTTCGACTATAAATTAAAGCGCGGGCTTGCCCAGAAAATGAACGCAACGTTCCTGATGCGGAAAATGGGGATCATTGTTTAGTGCTATTCATGCGTGACGAGCATTGTCCGCGCGGAGGCAAATCGCTGTTAGATTTTTGTCAGCACACCTGTCAGTTCTGACAGCTTCCGGACGGTGAGATCCACTTCTTCAGCCGTATTGTATTTGCTGAAAGAGAAGCGCACCGCGCCACGTTTGGATCCGGGATATAAGGCGGCAAGAACGTGTGAGCCGGTCGTTGCTCCGCTGGAGCAGGCGCTGCCACCGGAGGCGGAGATACCCTGAAGATCAAGGTTGAATAACAGCATGTTATTTTCTTCCGATTCAGGAAGGCTTACATTCAACACCGTATAAAGACTTTTGTCCAGATTATCTGAGTCTCCATGAAAGGAAACGCCCGGGATATTGGCCTTCAGTTTCCCGATCATAAGTGCCTTCAGTCCTTTAATATAGCGGGTATGTTCATCCATATCGCGGTACGCGATTTCCAGCGCTTTCGCCAGTCCGATGATCCCATATACGTTTTCCGTTCCTCCGCGCATGTTTCTTTCCTGGCTACCGCCATAGAGGAAAGGCTGGATCTTTTTATCCTTCCGGATATATTTAAACCCCACGCCCTTTGGCCCGTGAAATTTATGCGCCGCTGCTGTCATGCCATGGACTTTGATCTTGTCAAGGTCATGACGGTAATGTCCCACGGCCTGCACGGTATCTGAATGGAAGTATGCGTTATATTTTTCAGCCAGCTCGCCCGCCGCCTGCAGGTCAAGCAGGTTGCCGATCTCATTGTTGGCATGCATGAGTGATACCAGGGCATGGTCCGTTTTTTGGAGAAGTGATTCCAGGTGCTCCATGTCGACATGACCCTTCGCGTCAAGCTGTACCATATGCATCTCTATGCGATGCCTTTGCCGCAGGTGTTCCAGGGTATGCAGTACCGCGTGATGCTCGATGGGGGAACTGATGATGTGTTTGATGCCATAAACGTCTACCGCGCCAGTAAGGATCGCGTTGTCTGCCTCCGTCCCTCCGGAGGTGAAAATGATTTCCCCGGGCGTACAATGTAGCAGTTCTGCAATTTTTTTTCGCGCGGATTCTACCGCGGCTTTTACCCTCCTCCCATGCGAATGGATGGAGCTCGGATTCCCAAAATGTTCTAGCATGAAAGGTTTCATGGCCTCGAAGACTTCAGGATCTAAAGGGGTAGTCGCAGCGTTGTCCAGGTAAATATTCATTGGCAAATCACTTCTTCATTAATTTCTCTGCAATGATCTCTTTAATGTCGGACATTATTTTTTTAGCCAGGTGGTCGGCTTTTGCTTCGAGGTCAGATTCCGCATAGATGCGGATGATGGGCTCAGTATTTGATTTTCGCAGGTGTACCCATTCCTTATCAAATTCGATGCGCACGCCATCGATGGTATTGATCGGTTGTTTTTGATATTTCTTTTTAACGTATTCCAGAATCTTATCCACATTGATGTCGCGGGTCAATTCTATCTTATTCTTGGAAATAAAATAGTTAGGATATTTCATCCGTAAACGAAGGGCCGTCATTTTGGATTTTGCCAGGTGTGTTAAGAACAATGCGATCCCGACGAGCGCATCCCGGCCATAGTGAAGGTCCGGATAGATCACCCCTCCGTTCCCTTCGCCACCGATGACAGCCTGCTGTTCCTTCATCATATTCACAACATTTACTTCCCCTACCGCTGAAGCAAAATATTGACCTCCCGCTTTTTCCGTAACATCCTGCAGTGCTCTGGTGCTGGAAAGATTCGAAACAGTGTTTCCATTTTTCTTATTACCAGCATTCAGGACATAGTCCGCTACGGCCACCAGCGTATACTCTTCGCCGAAGGGAGTTCCATCCTCGCATACCAGGGCCAGGCGATCGACGTCAGGGTCAACGACGATCCCCAGATCATATTTCCCTTTCACGATCTCCCGGGTGATGTCCGTCAGGTGCTCGGGTAACGGTTCCGGGTTATGGGGAAAATGACCTGTTGGTTCGCAGTAGAGCTCCTTTACCGTCACGCCGAGGGCGCTGAGCAGCATGGGTACGGCGATACCGCCGGTTGAATTCACTGCATCCACTACTACACGGAATCCGCGGCTGTGGATCGCCTGGGCATCGACGAGTGGCAGCTTGAGTATTTCCTGGATATGCTTCTGGATATATCCTTCCTTCTTTTCGTATTTCCCGAGTTTTGTTGCCTGCGCAAATTCAAAATCCTCATCTTCCGCGATACGGAGCACCTCTTCTCCTTCCGGCCCGGAGATAAATTCACCTTTATCATTCAGCAGTTTTAATGCATTCCACTGGATCGGATTATGGCTGGCGGTCAGAATAATTCCGCCGGATGCTTTCTCTGAAGTAACCGCGAGCTCAACCGTCGGTGTGGTTGACAATCCCAGGTCAACGACATTGATGCCGAGGGCCTGAAGGGTAGCACATACGAGGTCGTTGACCATCTCACCGGAGATGCGCGCATCCCGCCCCACAATGATCTTCTTCTCTCCGGGTTTTTTCATCACCCAGGCCCCATAGGCCGCGGCAAATTTCACAATATCGAGGGGCGTAAGGTTGTCGCCGGTTTTTCCCCCTATGGTTCCGCGTATTCCGGAAATAGATTTAATTAATGACACAGGCTTTTTTCTGATTTGAAGAAGCAAATCTAACAAACTATACCTGAATGTATACATATACACCCGCTGAACATTTGTGCTCGCCACGGATGATTCGCACGAAGCTCTTTCCCCAGTAAAGTTTCGGGGGTTACGCCGTCGCAAATGACGCATTGGAGAATGTAAAGGGAATTATATTACCTTGCTTCAATTGTTGGAATCATTGTATGAAAAAACCTTTTTCTTCTCCCGATCCGAATCGCCAGGAAAAACTGAAGGCTTTTGACCGGTTGCTGACTGTTATGGATGAACTCCGGGAAAATTGCCCGTGGGATAAAAAACAAACTCTTGAAACTTTAAGGCATCTCACGATTGAGGAAACGTATGAGCTTTCCGACGCGATCCTGGAGGGCGATCTGGGGGAGGTAAAAAAAGAGATCGGTGACCTGATGCTTCACCTTGTCTTTTATGCGCGCATCGCTTCTGAAACCAAAGCTTTTGACATCGCGGATGTGCTCAATGCCATTTGCGACAAGCTGATACAACGACACCCCCACGTCTATGCTGATGTGGTTGCCAACGACGAAGAGACCGTCAAGGCGAATTGGGAAAAATTGAAGTTGAAACACGGCAATACCTCCGTGCTGGAAGGAGTTCCGAAAACGCTGCCGGCCCTGGTGAAGGCCATCCGCATTCAGGATAAGGCCAGAGGAGTCGGTTTTGACTGGGAAAAGAAGGAACAGGTATGGGAAAAAGTGGAAGAAGAGATGCATGAGTTTAAAAAGGAATTCAACGAAGCGACGCCGGCCGCGATCGACCGGGAAAGGGTCATGGCTGAATTCGGTGATCTGCTTTTTTCGCTTGTGAATTATGCGCGATTCATCGATATCGACCCTGAAGAGGCCCTTGAGCGTACCAATAAGAAGTTCATCAAACGATTCCAATACCTTGAAAGGGAATCCGCCAAAGACGGCAAGAAGTTGGGGGAAATGACCCTGGCAGAAATGGATTCGTACTGGAACAGGGCAAAAACGATTTAAAATATGCGGCTGTATCTTCCGCTGTGCCGGAATTGCTAATTTTGTTTCATCAATCTTCCAGCGCCGATGGCCAAAAACAGGAACCTGATCTTCTACCTTTTGGTCATTGCTGTTTTCGGCAGCCTGATCGTTTGGACGACCCGGCAGGGAGCGCTGCTGGAAGCCGGCAAGCTGATTGAGGATCCTGCAACAAAAGGACTTCCCGGAAGTTCTTTCGAATTATTCAAGGATTCATTCCTGAAGAATCTGTTCCATCCTCTGGCAATTCTCATTCTTCAGATCATCACCATCATTTTTACTTCGCGTGTTTTCGGTTTTCTCTTCAACAAGATCAGCCAGCCGACAGTAATCGGCGAGATCATCGCGGGGATCATGCTCGGCCCTTCCGTCTTTGGATTCTTCTTTCCTGAATTCTCCGCATCATTATTTCCGGTGGCGTCCCTTGCCAACCTGCAGTTTCTAAGTCAGGTAGGCTTGATACTCTTCATGTTTGTGATCGGTCTCGAGCTGGACGTGAAAGTTGTCAAAAATCAGGCAAACGATGCCGTACTGATCAGCCATGCCAGTATTGTCATACCCTATTTTCTCGGAATGGGACTCGCGTATTTTTTGTATGATGATCTCGCGCCCGATAATATTTCCTTCCTTTCTTTTGCCCTGTTCATGGGGATCGCAATGAGCATCACGGCGTTTCCTGTGCTGGCGCGCGTAATCCAGGAGCGGGGCCTGACAAAAACGAAGTTGGGGATCATTGCCATCACGTGCGCCGCCGCCGACGATATCACCGCATGGTGTCTGCTCGCCGTGGTAATCGCCATCGTCAAGGCCGGAACATTTACCAGCGCCCTGTTCTCGATTAGCCTGGCCGTTGGTTTTGTACTGGTCATGGTTTTCGCTGTCCAGCCTGTTCTAAGGCGAATGGGCAGGGTATATTCTGAACGCGAAACCATCAGCAAAACGATTGTAGCGGTTTCTTTACTTGTCTTGCTGGTGTCTGCCTATCTCGCTGAGGTCATTGGCATCCATGCACTCTTCGGGGCCTTTCTCGCAGGCGTGATCATGCCCCCAAATTTCAACTTCCGCAGGATCATGATGGAGAAGCTGGAAGACGTAAGTGTTGTTTTGTTACTTCCCCTGTTTTTTGTTTTCACCGGCCTGCGCACCGAGATCGGGCTGCTGAACGATACCCATCTCTGGATGATCTGCGCGGGGATCATCCTGACAGCCGTGGCTGGGAAATTTGGAGGGACTGCATTCGCTGCGCGCTTCGTAGGGCAACCGTGGAAGGATAGTCTGTCCCTCGGTGCGCTGATGAATACCAGGGGATTGATGGAATTGATCGTCCTGAATATCGGTTATGACCTTGGCGTTCTTTCACCGGAAATTTTTGCCATGCTTGTGCTCATGGCACTGGTAACAACTTTCATGACCGGCCCGGCGCTCGATATCATTAATTATGTTTTCCCCGACAAAAGAGACGTTGCCGGGAAAGACAAATTTTATGAGATCCTGCTCGCTTTTGGCCCACCAGTAAAGGGAAAGAAACTCCTGCGACTGGCTGACCAGTTAACGCACCGAAGAAGTGCCGATGTCAACATCACGGCCTTTCACCTGACACCCAGCGCAGACATCAACCCCAAAGAGGCGAAAGAATATGAACAAGAAAGCTTCCGCATGGTCAGGCATGAGGCCGAAACCCTTGGTGTTAAGATTAAGACCCTCTACCGCGCCGCCAACGATATCAACCGGGAAATCACACGGGAAGCCAATAGAGGAAATTACGATCTTTTACTTGTCGGAGGTTCACAATCCCTTTTCAGCGATGATGTAGTCGGGGGCAAAGTAAAGACTTTCCTGGAGGACACCCGGTGTCACGTCGGCGTCTTGGTGGACAAAGACTTTGAGGTGGCTGACCGCATTGTGGTTTGGCTGCAGGATGTCAACGACCTTTTTCTTTTTTCATTTGCAGAGCGGCTTATCATCAACAATAGCGCAAAAGTGGTTTTAAAGGACCCGAACCGGCTGATGAAGTCAAATGTCACTTTTTCCATGGCGTACGAAAAAATAAACCAGGAACACCCGCAGTCCCTGGAATTAATGGAAAAATATTCCTCCGCAACGGATCTCTTTCAGGCTTTTAATTTAGTCCTCATGAGCACCTCAGGGTGGAGGGAGAACGGTAAAACGAGAAATTCATGGCTACCAGGCGCGCCTTCTATTCTCATCCTCAAATCTGAGGGCAATAACCTGTCAAGGGAATCTGCGAAAGGGCTTTAAAATAACGATAAAAAATTATCTTTGCGGCTTATGGCTACTCAAGAAGACAACCTGTTAAAAACTGTGATTTCCCATGCCAAGGAGTATGGATTTATTTTCCCTTCCAGTGAGATTTATGATGGTCTTAGCGCTGTCTATGACTATGGTCAAAACGGCGCCGAACTGAAGAACAATATCAAGGAATACTGGTGGAAGTTCATGACCCTCCTGCACGACAATATTGTGGGGATCGATTCTGCCATATTTATGCATCCCACGATCTGGAAGGCTTCCGGCCACGTGGATGCGTTCAATGATCCGATGGTTGACAACAAAGATTCCAAAAAGCGGTATCGGGCTGATGTGCTGGTGGAGGATGCCATCGCGAAGATGGAGGAGAAGGTTGAAAAGGAGGTTGAAAAAGCAGCCAAGCGCTTCGGTGAATCCTTTGATCGCGATATGTTCAGCAGTACCAACCCCCGGGTACTGGAGTATAAAAAGAAGATAGAAGACACAAATACCCGTTTGAAAGATGCTATGTCCAATGGCGACATGGCAGCGATGAAGCAATTGATCGTCGATCTTGAAATTACTGACCCGGTGTCCGGTACCCGAAACTGGACGGATGTACGGCAGTTCAATCTCATGTTCTCGACCGAGATTGGCTCGCTTGCTGAAGAGGCTAATAAAATTTATCTGCGTCCTGAAACGGCGCAGGGAATATTTGTCAATTTCCTGAATGTCCAGAAGACCGGAAGGATGAAGATCCCATTCGGAATTGCACAGATCGGAAAAGCATTCCGCAATGAAATTGTAGCAAGGCAGTTCATATTCCGCATGCGTGAATTTGAACAAATGGAGATGCAGTTCTTCGTGAAGCCCGGTGAAGAAATGAAGTGGTATGAATTCTGGAAAGAGAAGCGGATGAAGTGGCACAACGTTCTGGGGCTGGGTAAAGAAAATTACCGCTATCACGATCACTTGAATCTGGCGCATTATGCAAATGCCGCGTGCGACATTCAATTTAACTTCCCTATGGGATTCAAGGAACTCGAAGGCATCCATTCGCGGACCGACTTCGACCTGAAGAGTCACGAGAAATTCTCAGGAAAAAAATTGCAGTACTTCGATGGAGAAGACAACCAGAGCTTTATCCCGTATGTCATTGAAACTTCCATAGGACTTGACCGCTGTTTTCTCGCTGTTCTTTCCAAATCTTACCGTGAAGAAAAGCTGGAAGATGGCAGTGAACGCGTCGTACTCGCGATTCCGCCAGCCCTGGCGCCGAACAAAGTCGCGATATTGCCCTTGGTGAAGAAAGACGGGCTGCCCGAAAAGGCGCAGGCGATCATGGATGACCTGAAATATGACCTGCGGTGTTACTATGAGGATAAAGACACCATTGGAAAGCGGTACCGCAGACAAGACGCAATAGGCACTCCGTACTGTCTTACGATCGACCATCAAACGCTGCAGGATGACACCGTTACTATCCGGGATCGCGACACGATGAAGCAGGAGCGCGTGCTGATAAAGGATGTGAAAGACAAAATGATCAACGCATGCTCGGTGAATAACCTGCTGAGAAAGATCTGACGCACCTGATCATGATGGCCATCCTGATCATTTCCTGTATCGCTGCAATCATTGCGTATCGCTTTCAACAGGAAGTTCAGAGAGGCTATCAGTATGCTGGGAGAAAAACCGCGCCTGTCAGGACCTGGGTCCTTCCGGTGCCGCAGCTGTATAAGGATATTCTTCAAAGGTATTTCCGCTATTATGCATTGCTGTCCCCGGCCAACAAAGGAAAGTTCGAGCGCAAGGTTTGCAATTTCCTTTATAGCAAACGCTTCATTCCGCGGAACATGGCTGAAGTGTCAATCGAGGCCAAGGTCCTCATTGCCGCTTCGGCCGTACAGCTGACCTTTGGTTTACCCAATATCTACCTGCGTCATTTCGACAAAATTCTGGTTTATCCGGATGCATATTATTCATCTATCACGCAACGGTATCACAAGGGTGAGGTGAACCCCAGGTTTGGCATCATCGTGCTGTCCTGGAAGAATTTCGTCGATGGC
>JBARAD010000314.1:0-10561 GCA_049791675.1 Chryseosolibacter sp. | reverse complement strand
CCCTATTTCTTCAGGGTCGTGCAATGTTAGAATTTTTTTTCAATGGATGATGAATTTTCAGGAATTGATTTTTCCCTTCCGGGGATTTCCCGACAAGGATGTTCATGCGCACCCCCCCATGATCATTTGACTACTGACCGGCAGTCGCTGCAACTAGTGATGGAAAACGTAAACCGGGTAACTGCTGAAGGCGGTCAGGTTTTTAACGGTGCTCTTATGAAAGAGGCGGCCAAGCAGGTTCCGGTGACGCGTGCATAAAGCAAGCGCGTCCGGCTGTTTTCTCATCATATAAGAATTGATGCTTTGCGGTATCGTCTCAGCGGAGCTGACGGTATCGAAGCGGATTGTTAACGCTTCTCCGTAAAGTTGTCCGATCTTTTCCCGTTCCTCCTGCATATGCGCTTCTTCGGTCCGGCTGTATTCCCCGGCTAAAACCTGTAAAATCGTTAACTGGCTTTTCATTGTTCGAACGAAAGGTATAAGGCCCGTGAGTGGTATTTCGCCTTCGTGCAGATAATCAAATGCATAGGCAATGTGATTGATCTGACTGTAAAGATACCCCGCGGGAATCACCAGGATGGGTGTTTCGGTTTTTACGATCGCATGGTAGGTATTGCTCCCACCAAAAAACTGATACAGATCGTCGGGCCCGTCAGAGCCCATGACGATGAGATCATAATCTTTTCCCTTTCCTGCAATGACCGAGCTCAGGTTTATGTTGCTGGCCTCCACATCAGCGTAACAGGAAATTTTAAAGGCTTTGCTTACCTGCCTGCTCTGTGATTCAAGACGTTCCGCCGCTCCTGCAATGGCCATATCCTTACCGCGCAAAACTTCGACCGGTGTTAAATCAAAGAGCGACTGAACGTTTAACAGCGTTAGTTCGGCCTGCATGGCCTGGGCGAGTTTGGCTGCGTATGCAATGGCGGACTGGGCAGTTTCGGAAAAATCCGTTGGACAAAGTATCTTTTTCATAGTCTGGAGTGTTTCTGTTTGCCGGACCTTTGTAAGGTGAGAACTTGTGATCACCGTGTTCCGGCCTCCTCGTCGTTCATGAGAATGTTTATTTCAATGTGTACGTCCACATCGGGAAATTTGTATGATTTAAAGTATCCTCTGCAATACTTCCCATCACCATCCGGCTCAGTCCCTTGCGGGCATGCGTGCCCATGGCAATGAGATCTGCTTCGATCTCCGTTGCGAACTGGATAATACCCTCCTCCACATTGTAGGCGGAGCGGATATTCACGGAGTAATTATTCAGGCTAAAGGTTTTGGCATACGCTTCGAAGTCCGCGTGGGCCTCGCGATCGGTTTTGAAAGTTTTCGGAGTATTCACCCAAAGCAAATGGAGTTTACTGCCAAAGAATTCCTGCAGTCTCTTGATTTGCTCTGCAAACGCCTGCTGCTGATGATCCGGTACCAGTGGACAGACAATATTTTTGATTTCCTTTTCCTCGGCATTGCGCACCGCCATGACGGGGACGATCGCATTCCGGACAACCTTTTCAGTATTGGAACCCCAGCTTTCGCGATTTGTCCCATGGGTGCCCATGATTATGAGATCCATATTTTCCGCCATGACATAGTTTTCGATATCCTGGACCAATGAACCCACGCGGTGTTTGTACTTGACGGCAAGGGTCAGCGGTGCATATTTTTCGCGCATGCTGTTAAATTTTTCCTCCGCTTCCTCCTCCATTTCCTTGATGAAATTGACATTAAAGGTGTAACTGTCCGCGAGACTGGTTTCTCCGCGGAGGTAGGTAATGTCCAGTATGTGTAGCACATGGATCTCTCCGTTGCTTTGTTGTGCAATCCTCACAGCGAACCTGAAAGCTTCCTGGGCGGGGGCTGAAAAATCACAGGGAACAAGTATCCGTTTCATATTGATTGTTTTTTCTTCAAGATACTTCCGATGCATTCCCGTCGTCATGATAAAAGTTGGTATGGAGGAAGACTTTGATCATATTCCGTGTGCGGCGGCCGTGATGTCGATGGGGCGCTGAGACAATAATCTTCTGCCCCTATGAGCATTGTCATTCACCTTGACCGGAAAGTGCGCTTTCTTCGTTAAAACTTCAATACATGAAAACCCTCGCACTCCTTACGGTACTTCTGCTGATGCTGATCCTGGTGAATGGATGTACTTCGACAGGTGTGACCGCTTCCAGCCACGTTACGAATGTTCAGCTTACCGAGCCCAACTTTCGCATGGTGATGCCCAATGTTTCCGGTGAAGCGGCTTCTGACGCAATCCTCGGATTAAGCTTCAGCTTCGGCATGGCGACGTCTCAAGTCGCGTTAATACCATTGAGCAAGAACAGGATGCTTTATCAGGCTGCGATGAAGAAATTGTGGGAGAACTTTGAAGCAGCGAATGGGCCCGTATCGGGAAGAAGGCTGGCCCTCACCAACCTTCGCTATGATTCTGATTGTCTGAACGTGATTGTCTACACGAAGGCAAAGACTGTCATTGTTGCAGACGTTGTCGAGTTTGAGGTTCCCTGAATTTTGGAGTTGAGACCTGTTGAGCTTAAATAAAACTGTCATGAAGACCTTGATTGCCTATTACTCTTTCACTCATAATAATGAGAAGCTTGCTATTGAGCTTCAAAAAAAATTGAATTGTGATCTGATGGAGATTGAAGAACGGCGTAAGCGCACCGCCGTGACCATCGTGCTGGACCTCCTGTTCAACCGGACGCCTTCCATCAAAGCATCACCCTTGTCTCTGAAAGACTACGGCCATGTTATTGTTATTGCGCCCGTATGGGCTGCCAAGATCGGATCCCCCCTGAAGAGTTTTTTGATCGCCGAAAAGAACAACATCAATCGTTACTCTTTTCTGTCCGTTTGCAGCGGCGTCGCCGGGCAGAAAGAGAAAATCTTCAGGCAATTGACGGCGCTTGCCGGGAAAGAACCAGACAACGTCACTGAGCTGTGGATCAATGACTTTCTTCCTGAAGAGAAGAAAAATACGATCCGATATGCAACCGGGTACCGGGTTGAACGCAAAGACCTGAAGGCCCTGGACCCAAAGATCAACGCATTTCTGGATGCTATTGGCGCACATTATTCCAGGGGCCCGGAAGTAATGCATGAATACGGTGATTGATCGTGTCACCAGGCTGTCAGGTGCAATCCTGATAATACTATCCCTGACCGTAAGCGTGCCACTGGTGATTCATACCTGGCAGAATAAGGGTGGCCCGTGGGGCTTTGGGATAATCGGTCTGCCGGTCTTAATACCACTCGCCGCCTATATTCTATTTGGAGTGGCGGGTATGATCCGCAATGAGGCGAGTCGAAGGAAAGTGTTTGTTAGCGCCCACGTGGTCACGTTGATCACCGGCCTCATCACCTTGGCAATCTTTCCTGTTTATCCTGTGGCCTTCGCAGTTATTCCCGTTCTTCTGGCTACCGCTGGAATCATCAACAAAAAGCATTTCAGAATTTTTCTTCTGATGATGATCGTGCTGGCGATTGCCGCCAACATATTGCTCTTGAAATGGGAGCTGGAGTTCGGGCGAACGATACCTGTATTGCAGTTATTCCAGAATCATTCCCACCCTGATCCATAAGCGATTCCCGGATGGTACATGCGACCTGCATCACAAAAGCAGCATCACAGTCGCGGAGGATCGATCCTTCTCCGGGGATGACCGTGTTCAATATAAGCCTTCTCAGAATATCTGCATGGGAGGTGGCGGAACTTCGGGAGGCGCCGACGGAGGCGATGTCAGCGGCTCCCGTTCCGGTTGTATCTCTGGCTCTCTATGGGGCCAAACGCCAGGCGTCGGTTCCTTTGCGGGAATTATTTCCGGATTGTGTCCGGGAACAGGCACCTCTCCCGGTTTGTCCGGTTTGTCCTCTTTTTTCGGTTTATCGTTTCTATCGGTGATCATTTCATTTCTTTTTTATCTTCCATGTCCATACCGGGTGGTCTGTTCCATATACGAGTGTTTCAGCAATGCTTCCTTTAATGAGGTAGGGTATCCCTGTTCTTCCATACGTTGCCAGGGCCAGCATATCTGCATGGATCTCATCGATGAATGACAGGATTGCGGTGGACTCATGCTGGTGACTCCGGCAATTCAAGGTATAGTTTGTGAGTGAGTAGAATTCAGCAAATCGTTTTAACTTTTCCTTAGCCTGTTCGTCACTGTAAAAGTGAATGGGTGTGTTGATCAGGAGTATATGCAGCCTGGCTTTCAAGATCTGTTGCAATTCACGGATGTAGCTCATGAGGTCATGTTGGTCCAGCTGAAGGGTATTGGCAAATACAATATCTTTTATTGCGCTGACCGAAACATCGCGCGGTACCGAGATCACGGGCACAGGAGATGACCTGGCAATTTTTCCGGCCGTGGAGCTTGTAAAGAAATCGTCCATTGCACTGTTGCCGTGTGTGCTGATCACGACAAGGTCAATACTATTCTCTTCAATATAGGATATCGCTCCCGCCACGATATCGCCTTGAATGGGTGTGAACGTCACGGGCACATCGGCGGGGTACAATCGCGCGAAGTGATCGAATTCGATCCGCGCTTTTTCTTCCAGCCGTTTCAATGCTTCCTGATCGTGGGGCCGGGGCTGGATACCGAACGTAGTTTCCTGCAGCAATGGCAGTTCGATCATATGAACCACGGTGACCTCGCCATTGATCTGTGCGGCAAGTTCGGTGGCAAATTTGTATGATGGCAGGGTGGGGCCGGAGAAATCTGTTGGCAGAAGTATTCTTTTCATTGCTATGAGGAATCAGTGTTAAACTTAATCCTGCGGATTGTTTTACTGAATGACTCCCATCATGCGCATGTTGGATTGTTGTCATGTAATGTAAACATACGGGACGTATTACCAGGAATGATCTCTGCTGCAAAGGACGCCGGAGTTGTTTTGCCGGGGGAGCATGACGGGCGAAGATACTTACGAAGCGGCAGTCATAAAATGGTTTCATGTTTGATAAACAGAATTCTATCCGTGTAATATACGCTACCATCTTCACCCACTTCATTTTGCGGAAAAGGCCAGCTTTTTCATCTGATTTTTTTTATATTACATCAAACGCCGCAGATGTACGAGCAAATACCCATCGCCCTGGAGAGTGAAGCTGGGTTTCGTGTCCTGTTTAAGTGTGCGACGATTAGTATACTCGTCATTAACGTAAAAGGTAATATTGAATTATCTAATCCGTGCGCTGAGAAATTATTTGGATACGAACCTGCTGAATTGATTGGAAGCCCACTGGAGGTTTTGATCCCGGAAAGCCTGCGGTCGCAGCATACCCATCATCGCGAGAAATATTTTGAAAGACCGAAGTCCAGGCCCATGGGGCTCGGGATGGAATTATATGCCAAGAAGAAGAACGGAGAAATATTTCCTGTTGAGATCAGTCTTGGTCATTATGAATTTGATGGCGAAAGACTCGCGGTTGCTTTTGTTACGGATATTACCGCCCAGGTAAATGCGAAGAAGCTTATGGCTGAACGGGAAGCCTGGTTCAGGAATATGGCAGATAATTCCCCGGTAATGATATGGGTTTGCGGTGCGGACAAACAGTTCAATTATTTTAACCACACATGGCTGCAATATACGGGACACGCGATTGACCAGGAGACGGGCTTTGGGTGGTATGACCATGTTCATGCGGATGATCGTGTCATTTTCAGCCTGACCTTTTCCAACGCGTTTGATTTGCGCCAGCCTTTCCAGATGGAATGCAGGATCAAACGAAGGGACGGAAGATACCGCTGGATCAACTATGCCGGTAAGCCGACTTTTTACGATGATGTCTTCACAGGGTTTATTGGCACTGCCATTGACATTCATGACCAGCGCATGATGAAGGAAGAGTTGGAGCATCTTGTGCGAAGACGCACCACCGAATTGTATGAGGCGCTCGACCGTGAGCGTGAAATGAGCGAGTTGAAGTCCCGTTTTGTTTCCATGGCCTCTCACGAATTTCGTACACCCCTGAGCATTGTGCTGTCCAGTACGACCCTCATTGAACAATATGGAATTGCGGGGAAGGATGAAAGAATCGCCAAGCACCTGCTCCGGATCAAGTCGTCGATTAATAACCTTACCAATATTCTCAATGACTTTCTTTCATTGGATAAATTAGAGCAGGGAAAGGTGGATCTGGAATATGAGATTTTTGATATGACTGCGTTTATGAATGAGGTGGTTGAAGATGTATCTACGCTTCGAAAAAGCGATCAGATCATCAATATCCGTCATGAAGGAGAAAATGCCGTACTGCTCGACCAGAAAAAGCTTCGCTATATCCTTGTTAATCTGCTTTCGAATTCAGTAAAATACTCTCCGCCAGATACCGAGATCATTATTTCTTCAGAAAATGGACCAGAGCGGGTCCGGATTGTTGTACAGGACCACGGGATCGGTATACCGGAAGAAGAGCAAAAATATTTATACAACAAATTTTTCAGGGCGAAGAATACAGGAAACGTGCAGGGCACGGGCCTCGGATTGACGATCGTAAAGCGATACGTTGAGCTCATGGGGGGAGTCATTGAATTTTTCAGCAAGCCGGGTGAAGGAACAACCTTCACGCTTCAGGTACCTAAAAGTTGAGATTATGAAAACCGTACTGATCATCGAAGACAATCTGGATATACGCGAGAATACCGCTGAGATCCTCGAGTTTTTTAATTTTAAGGTAATTACTGCCGAGAGTGGTAAAGCCGGGCTTTCCGCCGCTTTCCGTTCAAAGCCTGATTTAATATTATGCGATATCATGATGCCGGGATTAGACGGGTATGAGGTCATCAAACAATTGAAGAGAAATCCATCGACCTGCGCGATACCTTTCATTTATTTGACGGCCAGCGGTGAACGGAGCGATGTCAGGATCGCCATGGAAATGGGAGCCAGTGGCTATGTGAGGAAGCCGTTTGAAGGCAGGCAATTGATTGCTGAGATCCAGAAATGTCTGAAGCAAGTCACTCACTTGTCAAGCAGCGTGTGATAATAATCTTCCCCTGCGCTGACAGAGATCATTCCTGAAAGCGTCCTATGCTTGTATTTTTATCCAGGTGAGGTGTCGATGTGAGACCCGGGCGGGTGGTCGGTGCATCAGTCACCTCGATATGATTTGAACTTCAATGAAGTACTTCTGGAGAAATACCCAATGCCATGAAATCAGACATAGAAATCAGAGAAGATGTTCTTGAGGAGATCCGTTGGGATCCTCAGGTAACGAAGATCGCGCCCCGGATTGGTGTGACGGTGAAGGATGAAGTGGTGACGCTATCAGGAACGGTGGATTTTTATTTTCAGCGCCTTGCGGCGGAAGATGCAGCCCAGCGGGTTGCGGGTGTAAAAGTCGTTGCTGTCGACATAGAGGTGAAAGGAGCGGGCGCCGCGGATGCCGTGAGCGATACGCGGATAGCGGAGGCCGTGCGCAATGCGCTCACGTGGCACAGCGCCGTGAATGAGGATCTCATTAATATCAAGGTCGATAACGGATGGGTGTACCTGGAGGGAACTGTGCATTGGGATTACGAACGGAAGGCCGCGGAGAAGGCTGTTGAAAATCTCATCGGTGTGAAAGGTGTGATCAACAAGGTGAAGATCAAAACCAGGGTGGTAGCGCCTGCCGACATCAAAAAAGAGATCCGTGCCGCCTTTCAGCGCAATGCCACCGTCGATGCTTCCGCGATTGCAGTAGAGGTCTCTGAAAGTACGATCAAGCTGACCGGCAGGGTAAGGTCCTGGGCCGAGAAGAACGACGCAGCGCTGGTGGCAAGGTCCATGCCGGGCGTTACCAATGTGGAAAATCTCCTGGAGGTAACCTCAGGAGTCTATGCCAGTGCTCCGCGGGATCGCTAGATCTTCTGCAGTTGTTCTGACCTGTTTTCCGGGCATGCTCATGATATGTATCATGGGGCGTGCAAATGGTTGTCATGAGTCTTGCATGCGGGCCTTCCTACATTTGGATGACCTAGAAGACTTTAAATACTACTTACATGAAGATCACGATCCAGACACCTGATTTCAAGCCTTCCGAAAGGCTAATGGATTTTGTCGCCGGGCAAGTTGAAAAGCTCAGTGTTTTGAGTGACAGGATCATTGACGCGCAGGTTGTGTTAAAGAAAGAGAAATCTGCAACCGACGCCGATAAAGTCTGCGAATTGAAACTTGCGATTCCTGGTAATGACATTTTTGCGTCGCGTCAAAGCGCTACTTTTGAAGATGCCGTAACCGAGACAATTGAAGCTGTTCGCAATCAGCTAAAGAAATGGAAAGACTCCAGGAACCCTCAGAAGATGCGCCCTACTCCAAAACTGGGACCACAGGAGGGTGCGTGATGCACTAACACAAGACCCGATGAAAAACAGATCTTGGCCGTTATTTGTTCTTGCATGTCTGGGATCCTTGTCTACTTCTGCCCAATTAAAAAGCGGGGAGGACATTGTTATCAGTGAACGCGTGCGGGACGATCTTTATGTCGCGGGGGGAACCGTGACAGTCAACGCTCCGATTATGGGCGACCTGATTGTCGCAGGGGGTACGATCATTGTGAATGATACGGTGAGCCAGGATATCCTGGTAGCGGGAGGAAATATCACCCTGAACGGATACGTTGGCGATGATGTACGTTGTGCGGGCGGTTCCATTACTATCTCCAACCGCATCGCGGGGGACCTGATTACAACAGGCGGTAAGATCCGGCTCGCAAAGAATTCCGTGGTCGCGGGAGATTTGCTCTCCACTGGCGGGCAAGTGACGGTGGGCGGTGTCGTGCAGGGGAGTATCAAAAATGCCTCGGGTCAATTCACGCTGGACGGCCGCGTGGGTGAAGACCTGGAATGCAAGGGCGGCGAAATCACGATCAATGGTACGGTTGATGGTACCTCTGTCCTGGCGGCAAGAACCATTACGCTGGGAGCGGGGGCCCTTTTTAAAGATGATGTGCGTTACTGGAACAAGGACGAGTCGCTGGATTTTAATAGTTCCCTGGAAGGTGGGAGGGCAACGTTCGATTCCTCGCTGGCTGTTGAAGAAGGGAAATGGCATTATCTCGGATTTGCCTCTTTTCTGATGGTGTTATGGTATCTCGGGATGGCATTGGTGATGATGATCATCATTCATTACCTGTTCAGTCTAACTTTCAGGAATGCCGCCAATACCGTAAGGAATGCATCTCTTAAATCGTTCGGCTTTGGTTTCTTATTCCTTGCCGGCGTGCCCATCCTGGCTGTTGTGGCCTTTGTTACCATTATCGGACTGCCTGTTGGCATCGTGCTGATATTGGGCTATGTGATCTTGCTGGTGCTGGCAACTGTGATTGTGTCGCTTCTCATATCGAACTGGATCAACAATACGTACTACCAGTCTTCGTGGAGTGGTGGCAGGATCGTCATCGCTGCTTTTGTGATATTTATTTTTCTCAAACTTGCATCGATGACCCCCGTGGTTGGACCACTGATCATGTTGCTTCTTGTCGTGATGACCTTCGGAGGAATTCTCCTCAGTGTGCGATGGAAACGCAATAAAGCATTGACGTTGATATGAGCGCAGCAGACTTTCCGGAAGTTGAAGAGACGGAAAGCCTTGTCCTATTTTCTAAGGGAATAGCTCCACACCGGAATGTGAATGTGGTTGACGACGTCTTCCGTCGTGCTTCCGGTGAACAGATGGCCCAGGCCTTTCAGCGCGTGGGTTGCCATGGCGATCATATCCATCTTTTCATTTTGAGCAAAATCGATAATGCCGTCATCTTCGTGCCAGTAGTTTCTGAAATAGGTCTTGTAGTTTCTCAGGCTGTAATGATTAGCAAACTCTTCCAGCGCCTCTTCAGCCTCGAGATCCCGCCGGAAATTCGTGGGTGTGTTGATCAGCAGAATGTGCAGGGTGGCATCAAAGAACGTCTGGAGGTCTTTTACTTTTTTAATGAAGTTCATTTGATCAAGGTCAAGGGTGCTGGGCAACAGGATGTTTCTTATCGCTGAGATCCGGATGGGATTCCGGAGGGCCAATACCGGTACGGAACTGTATCGCACTACTTTTTCAGTATTGGAGCCAATGAAAATCTCTGACATGCCTGAAGCGCCGGACGTCCCCATGATGATGAGGTCGATGTCATTCGTCTCGATGATTCGTTTAATTGAAGATATCATTTCTCCGAAAACCACTTCGGTGTCCGTTTCTACCGAGTGCGCCATGGCTTCTTCTTTCATCTTGTCCAGTTCCTTTTCCGCATCTTCTTCCATCGTGTTCATGTAAAGCGGATCAATACTTAGCGGTTCTCCTGCCAGACTGGCGTTGTAAAGTGCCGGAAGATAGAGTACGTGAAGCAGCGTTATTTTTCCTTTGCTTCTGGATGCTATTTCAATGGCCGCTTGAAAGGCGCCGCGCGATTGTTGCGAAAAGTCGCAGGGAACAAGTATGTTTTTCATGACTGTTTTTCATCTAATCTATGGACTGCCCAGGTGTATTTGGAATGACCGGCATTACCGTGGCTTATGATTTATATCATGATTTTCCTGTCTGTTAAAAATCATTTGAATGGCGTGATAACCATCATATTGAAGGC
>JBARAD010000313.1:0-14806 GCA_049791675.1 Chryseosolibacter sp. | reverse complement strand
GTTGCGGACAGGATGAAGGGGGCGGTGGAGTTGTGAATCAGTGATCAGTTAGGTCAGTAATCAATAATCAGTGATCAGTAATGAGTGGTCAGTAATAGTCAGTAGTGAGTAGTGAGTGGTGAGTAGTGAGTGGTGAGTAGTGAGTGGTGAGTAGTGAGTGGTGAGTGGTGAGTGGTGAGTCTGCATAGGGTGCAGGAAATAAGTGTGCAGGAATACTTAAAAAGAAAAAGATATATGTGTTGCAGTCATGATTTAACCGAAAGAGACATTCAGCCAGGGGTGCCGTTGTCAAAGTACATGGACAGCATCAAGGGCATGCAGTTCTTTGATCCGCATGTTCATATGACTTCGCGGACGACGGATGATTATCAGGCGATGGCGGATGCCGGCGTGGTAGGCCTGATCGAGCCCGCATTCTGGCTGGGACAGCCCCGTACCGGCGTGGCTACTTTCCGGGATTACTACAGCAGCCTCATCGGTTGGGAGAGGTTCCGCTCCTCTCAATTCGGCATCAAACATTACTGCACCATCGGACTTAATTCCCGCGAAGCGAACAATGAAGCGCTTGCGGAACAGGTGATGGAAATACTTCCGCTCTTTATCTACAAGGAAGGTGTTGTTGGCGTAGGTGAGATCGGTTTTGACGATCAGACTGCGGCAGAAGAAAAATACTACCGCCTGCAGCTGGACCTGGCAAAGGAAGCTTCGCTTCCCGTTCAGATCCACACGCCGCACCGCGACAAGAAGCGCGGGACACAACGGAGCATGGACATCGCCATTGAACAAGGACTGAATCCTTATATGGTGATCGTCGATCACAACAATGAAGAAACTGTAAAAGAAGTTTTGGACCGCGGCTTCTGGGCGGCGTTCACCATTTATCCCTTCACCAAGATGGGCAATGAGCGCATGGTCGAGGTAGTGAAACAATACGGTCCTGAACGCATCATGATCAACTCCGCGGCAGACTGGGGTATCAGCGATCCGTTGGCAGTTCCGAAAACTGCAGCGCTGATGAAACAAAAAGGTATCCCTGACGAAACCATCCGTCGTGTAACCTATCAGAACGCGATCACAGCTTTCGGTCAGAGCGGGCAGATCAACGAGGCCGACTTTGCCACCGTAAAGAATATCGATCAAAGTCAGAAGTTTGCAGGCAATACCGTTTTGCGCGGCGGCCAGGCTCCCCGTATTGATAAGGATTCACTGATCATCCGTTAATTCGTCAGTGGAGAAAGTCATCGGTTTTTTTCGCCTAATGCGCCCTGCCAATATCGTAACGGCCGTGGCCGACATACTCGCAGGCATTGCTGTTTCCGGATTTTTCCTTCATTCGACAGAGGATTATTCCGATGTGGTATGGTTGATCTTTTCAACGATGGGATTGTATGGAGGAGGTGTCGTAATGAACGATGTTTTCGACGCAGAATTGGATGCCGTCGAAAGACCTGAACGTCCTATTCCCAGCGGACTGATCACAAGAACGGAGGCCAGTATCCTGGGCGTGTCCCTGTTGGTCGCCGGCGTATTTTTCGCCTCGCTTGCTTCTGTTTATTCCGGCCTCCTCGCGGCGGCGATTGCCATTGCCGCGGTCGTGTACGACAAGTGGGGAAAACACCATTCGTTCCTGGGTCCTTTCAATATGGGCGTATGCCGGGGTTTGAATCTTATGCTCGGACTGAGTATCATCCCCGCGCAGGTTGGCGAGTTCTGGTTCCTGGGGATTGTGCCGGTGGTCTACATCGCCGCCATCACCATGATCAGCCGCGACGAAGTGTATGGCGGGAAAAAGTCAACGCTCTATGGGGCGGCGATCCTCTATGCGTTGGCCATGGGGGGGATCTTTTACATTTCGATCTCTCAGGATCAGCAGATGGCCACGATCTTTTTTATTGCGCTTTGGGCTTTCATGGTGTTTTTGCCGTTGCAAAAGGCCATTCAGAAGCCCGAGGGACGCCTGATTGGCAGGGCCGTAAAGGCGGGCGTACTCGCCCTGATCTTAATGAATGCAGCCTGGGCTTCGGCTTTCGGCTTCATTTACCTTGCCCTGATCATCATCCTGCTGCTTCCCCTTTCCATCCTGCTCGCCAAGGTGTTTGCCGTTACATGACGCCGGTGGTAAAATAACTTGACCCATCATAGTTACCGGCAATTGAATCTGAATAATTTTGTGGGTAATTGTGTTTCAGTAATAAAAAAATGGAGTTTCTACGGCAGGTCTTTGATATCCGGTTCGAGTACAACGTATTTTTTACCACCCATCTGTTCGATGCGAAGAACGACGTTTTCCGTTCCTTCCTCCGCCAGGGAAAAACACCGGGCGTCACAAAGAAAATATTATTTGTTATCGACGAAGGTGTAGTCCGGCATCATTCCGACCTGGTTCAGCAGATCAAGAATTATCTTGCCGCGGAGAGCGACGTGCGCCTTGTAGCGGAAATGATCATGCTTCCCGGGGGCGAGGTGACTAAAAACAGTCCGGAATATTTTGAACGCATCCTGGAGGCCGTACATCATCACGGAATTGACCGTCATTCTTTTCTTGTTGCGCTCGGTGGAGGTTCTGTGCTGGATGTTGCCGGTTATGCGGCAGCTGTTGCGCACCGTGGTATCCGTCATATCCGCATTCCGACAACCGTTCTCTCGCAGAATGATTCCGGTGTCGGTGTGAAGAATGGCATCAACTATTTCAATAAGAAAAATTTCCTCGGCGCATTTACGCCACCCGTTGCAGTCTTCAACGACGCTCATTTTCTTACGACACTGGACGACGCCGAATGGCGCTCCGGAATTTCAGAGGCGATCAAAGTGGCGCTGATCAAGGATGCTGCTTTCTTCGACTGGCTGGAAGCCAACGCGGCGAAGATGGCGCGCAGGGATATGCCCGCCATGCAATACCAGATCAAGCGTTGCGCTGAGTTGCACCTCCAGCATATTGCCGGAAAGGATCCCTTTGAATCAGGTTCGTCACGGCCACTGGACTTCGGTCACTGGAGCGCCCATAAACTGGAGCAGCTGAGCAACTTCAACATACGCCATGGCGAAGCGGTCGCCATCGGGATCGTGCTTGATACGGTGTATTCTTTCCTGTCCGGAAGGCTGAAAGAATCTTCGATGATGCGGGTGTTGCACGTGATCAGAACACTTGGATTTGCAATAACCGATCCGTTGCTGGAAATTACGGATGAAAAAAGTCCTTTATTACAGGGACTCAATGAATTCCGCGAGCACCTCGGCGGACGCCTGACGATCATGCTCCTGAAAGACATTGGTGTGGGCGAGGAAGTTCATGAAATAGATCCCGCTTTGGTAAGAAAGGCGAGTGAATGGATAAAGGAGTACAGCCTTGCCAAAGCATAACTCATTGTTGCTATGCAAACATACTTTGGACACCTGACATATTGCACGAACATTCATGCGGGTGAAAGCTGGGACGATCACTTCGCGGCGCTTCAGGAAAATATCCCGATGATCAAACAGCAACTTTCGCCGGAAAAACCATTCGGTATCGGATTGCGTCTCTCGCACCTGGCAAGCCTTGAGCTGGGAAAGAAGGAGACGCTTGAAAAATTCAAAGCATGGCTCGATGAAAATCAGTGTTACGTTTTTGTCATCAACGGATTTCCTTACGGTGGATTCCATCACACGAAAGTAAAGGACCAGGTGCACGCGCCTGACTGGACTACACAGGACCGCGTGTTGTATACCATCCAGTTGTTTAATATTCTTTCCGGATTACTTCCGAAGGGCATGGAGGGAGGCGTTTCGACATCCCCATTGTCCTACAAGCACTGGCATAGTGATCTGAAGGAAGAGCGTCAGCAGACAATGGAGACTGCAACGGAGAATGTATTGAAAGTAGTACAGGATCTCATCACGTTGCGGAAGACCACAGGCCAGCTGATGCACCTCGATCTCGAGCCCGAACCAGACGGATTGATCGGGAACGGGACGGAGTTTATTTCATGGTATGTCGATCAGCTGATCCCGCAGGGTGTTGGATACCTGAAGAAGTATCTCGGGTATGGTGAACGCGAAGCAATTGCTGCCATCAAGGATCATATTCAACTGTGTTACGATATTTGTCATTTTGCCGTCGGGTACGAAGATCACGCATCCATCCTTGCTCAGCTTGACAGGCACGGTATCCGGGTAGGAAGGATACAGATCAGCGCGGCGCTGAAAGGAGATATGGCACCCAATCCCGTTGATCGCGGCAGGGTGATTGAAGCGTTCAAACAATTTAATGAATCCACTTACCTGCACCAGGTAGTATCACGTCAGGAGGATGGAACCTATGAGCGTTATCCGGATCTTCCGCAGGCGCTTCAGGATGCAAACAATGCGCTTACGCGCGAATGGCGTTCACATTTCCATGTGCCCCTGTTCGTGGAGGACTATGGTGCGCTGCAGTCTACCCAGGCGGATATTGAAAAAGTGCTCGCCCTTCAGAAAGAAAAACCATTCTCGAAATTTCTCGAAGTGGAAACTTATACCTGGGATGTATTGCCCGCGAAACTCCGGCTTCCAATGCAAGAATCCATCGTGCGGGAGCTGGAGTGGGTGAGTGAGGTGTTGGAAAGGTAGACCTGCCCCTAAATTTCTTTGGGACGTGAATGTCCCCTAAATCCCCTGACGGGGACTGTTTAATTATGAAGAAGACTGTTGTAATAGATATTGTAGGGCTTTCGTCGTCATTGATAGGAGCGCATACGCCTTTCCTGAAAAAATATGTGGAGGGGAGGTTGACGACGATCAACCCGATGCTTCCGGCGGTGACGACGTCCGTACAGTCGACTTATCTGACGGGAAAGTTGCCGGAGGATCATGGCATTGTGGGGAACGGTTGGTATGACCGCGCGGATTGTGAAGTCAAATTCTGGAAACAATCCAACAAGCTGGTGACGGGAGCGAAGATCTGGGAGAGCGCAAAGAAGCTGGATCCCGGTTTTACCTGCGCCAACATGTTCTGGTGGTACAATATGTATTCGTCAGCGGATTATTCCGTAACGCCACGTCCTAACTACCTGGCTGATGGCCGCAAGATGCCGGATTGTTATTCGTCGCCCGCCGGACTCAGGGACGAGCTTCAACGTGCGCTCGGCGTCTTTCCGCTGTTCCAGTTCTGGGGCCCTGGCGCCAATATCAAATCCACGCAATGGATCGCAGACGCGGCCGTCTATACGGATCGGAAATACGACCCCACGCTCACGCTGATCTATTTACCACACCTTGATTACTGCCTTCAGAAATTCGGACAGGACTTCTCCAGGATCGGAAAAGACCTGGGAGAGATTGACAAGGTAGTCGAACAACTGGTGAAGCATTATTCCGACAAGGACGCACGCATCATTCTTTTATCAGAGTATGGAATCACAGATGTGAGCAACCCCGTTTCCATCAACAGGGTGTTGCGCGAAGCCGGGTTATTGCAGGTGCGGGTGGAGCGCGGCCTTGAATTGCTGGACGCGGGAGCATCGCGCGCCTTTGCTGTTGCGGATCATCAAATTGCACACATCTACATCAACGATCTTTCCGCTGCGGCCCAAGTCAGAAACATCGTAGGGAACGTGCCGGGCGTAGAGCTGGTGCTGGACCGCGAAGAGCAAAAGAAATATGGCATTCATCACGAACGCGCAGGCGATCTTGTACTGATGGCCGACGCTAAGAGCTGGTTCACATACTATTTCTGGCTGGACGACGCCAAAGCTCCGGACTATGCCCGGGCCGTGGATATTCACAGGAAACCGGGATATGATCCCGTGGAGATGTTCATGTCCTCGAAAGCGCGTGCAGCCTACAAGTTGTTGCGCAAGAAAGCGGGCTTCCGCTATGTCATGGATGTGATCCCGCTCGATCCTACCCTTATAAAAGGATCCCATGGCCGGATCGGAACATCCAGAGAATTTCATCCTGTCTTCATCGGCGATGGTGTCCTCCAGAGACAGCTTAACGCCACCGATGTGTATGATGAGATATGGAAGACGCTTACGGCTGAGTAGGTCAGTATCTGTGAACAGTTTTTGGTAATTGCTGCGGAGGAGGGGGAATATTTGGTATTAAGTACTGGCAGTCTGATGGTTACGAAGTATTTTGGAGCTTGTTTTTAGAATATTTCCGGAACCAAGTTCACCATTGTTCGGTTGAGGTGTTGGGAAAATTGACAAACATTTTTACATTTGTCGCCCATTGAAAATGCCGTTTTCAATGCCCAGGTGGTGAAATTGGTAGACATGCTACTTTGAGGTGGTAGTGCCCTAACCGGTGTGCAGGTTCGAGTCCTGTCCTGGGCACCAAAAAACCAGTTTGATGGTTTTTATTATTGGAGGTCGCTCAGATTAAATTTGAGCAGCTTTAGTGGGTAAGCCTGCCGGAGCCACAGCCAGCGTGATGGCAAACGGTTTCAGGAGTGTATCTCCACAAGAACAGGGGGGTTCGCAAGACGTGTGAACCAGTTGGATCCGAATCGGATTCAGACACCTCAGCATGAGTTAGTTTTTTATACCGAAGTGGTGGAATTGGTAGACACGCACGTTTCAGGGGCGTGTGTCGCAAGACATGAGGGTTCGAGTCCCTCCTTCGGTACTTTTTTATCCTTCCTTTGTTATCGCGCTTAAGCTCCGGCAGCCTGATGCGTGATCATACTAATCTTAAATTTTAAATCTTGAATCTCAAGCGCGGAAATACTACGCCAATTCGGTGTGCGCCATCCGGTTCAGCCGGTAGATTGTCCAGAAGAAGAGGGCGAAAAACACTGCTACGGAGGTAAAAACGAAGATCATAGGCGCTGCATTAATAACAAGATCAAATTTCGCTATGGCCGCTTCAACTTTCACGCAAAACGCGGTAGAAGAGGCACCAAAGTAAGATTCCGGGACTTTTTGAACGATTTCCGGCGTTTAACTCTTTGTATAAAAACTCAGGAATAGTTTTCGCTTAGTCCTATATTAGCAAAATTTTAAAAACAGAATTTATGAATAAAAGAGGCCCAGGAATCCTCCTTGCATTACTTCTTTCCATTTTCATGCTTCCCTCGTTCGCATTTCAGGAAGAACAGGACAATAAAGGCCAGGATACAACCGCCGTCAATGCAGTTCCCACAGACTGGTACCTGAAAGACCCTGAAACTGACAGCGTCCAGGGTGTCAGCTCCGAACGGACCTACAATACCCTCCTCAAAGGCAAACCTTCACGTACTGTTGTGGTTGCGGTGATCGATTCCGGCGTGGATATTGAACACGAAGACCTGAAAGATAACCTTTGGGTGAATGAAGACGAGATTGCCGGCAACGGCCTGGATGATGATAAGAACGGTTATGTTGATGATGTCCATGGCTGGAATTTCATCGGCGGAAAAGAAGGTAACGTTGATGCCGATACCTACGAGGTAACGCGTGAGTATGCGCGCCTCAAACCCAAATACGAGAACGTTGAAGAAAAAAATGTAGGCAAGAAGAACCGCGAGGAATATGCTTACTGGATAAAAGTAAAGGACAAATACGAACGCGATTCGAAATTCAGCAAAGAACAGTATGATCAGTACATGCAACAGTATCAGGTGTACACGAATGCTTTCATGACCATTCACTATTGCGACAGCCTGCTGCAAGGTACCCTTGGCCGTCCTGTAACAAAATCTTCACTGGCCAGTGTCACTGCAAGCAACGACACGATCGAATTTGCCAAACAAACGCTTTCGCGGATATTGGAAAGTGTGGAAGGTGACGTGGAGGTCAGTCTTTTTCTCCAGGAGCTTGCCGGCTACATCGATCAGCTGAAGGAAGGTGTCCAGCATTACGAGACAGCGGTAGAATTCGGATACAATACTGAGTTCGACTCAAGAACAGTCGTCGGAGACAATGCTTCCGATGTCAATGAAAAAAATTACGGCAACAATGATGTGGAAGGTCCCGATGCAAGACACGGTACACACGTGGCGGGGATCATCGCGGCAAACCGCAAGAACGACATTGGTGTCAAGGGTATTGCCGACAACGTGAAGATCATGTCCGTCCGCGCGGTGCCCAATGGCGATGAGCGCGACAAGGATGTGGCCAACGCGATCCGCTATGCGGCAGACAATGGGGCGAAGATCATCAACATGAGTTTCGGAAAAGGATTTTCTCCAAACAAGGAAGTGGTGGATAAGGCCGTGAAGTATGCTGAATCAAAAGGCGTGTTGCTGATCCATGCGGCCGGTAATGACGGCGATGACCTTGACCAGGAATTGAATTTCCCGAACAGGGCATTTACTTCCGGTGGACAAGCCAGATCATGGCTGGAGATCGGCGCTTCTTCATGGGGTGCGGATGAGAACTTTGTGGGCTCATTCTCCAATTACGGAAAGAAGTCGGTGGACCTGTTTGCGCCCGGTGTGCAGATCTATTCCACTACACCGGACGATACGTATGAAAATCTTCAGGGTACCAGCATGGCGGCGCCTGCAACGACCGGGGTAGCGGCAATTGTGTTGTCGTACTTCCCGCATCTGACCGCTGAACAGGTGAAGGAGATCCTGCGTCAGTCAACCCGCAAGTTCGACGGCCTGAAAGTAACCAGGCCCGGAGGAAAAGAAGAAGTCGCTTTCAATCAGCTCAGCAGCTCCGGCGGAATGGTGAATGCGTACGAAGCGGTGAAGCTGGCAATGACGTATCCGCAGGGCGGGGAGAAGCGGAAGAAGTAGGTGCTCTTCAGCTACTGGGGCTTGCGTCAATCGCTGCGCCCGCCGAAGCATGCGATGGGTGGCGCGCGGAGCGAAGGTGGGTCAGTCGTGAATGGGGCGTGCGACAGATCGCTTTGCATTTCATAGCTAAGCGTTTCGTGAGTGGTGAGTGGTGAGTGGTGAGTGCGCTCCTGCGTTTGCATCATTTCGCTTTTCATAGCTGAGAGCGTGAATCGGGAATCGTCAACGTGAATCGTCAATCGCCGTGCCCGACGCAGCTTGTGATGGATTGTGCGCTGAAGCGAAGGCGGGTCAATCGTGAATGGGGCGTGCCAGGTTAAGGCGCGGCATTTCATCGCCGGGCTCTTCGTGAGTGGTCAATGGTGAATAGTGAGTATAGAAATTTTTAGTTTTATAACGTGACCAGTAACCAGTGACCGGTAACCAGTAACCAGTGACCAGTGGCCAGTGGCCAGTGACCAGTGACCAGGTAACCAGTTTCACTCCCTTATTCTGAGCGAAACGATATTCTCCACATGCACTGTATGCGGGAACATATCGACGGGTTGGACGGCAACGATATCGTACCGCTCCGCCAGGATCTTCAGATCCCGCGCCTGGGTGGCGGCGTTGCAGCTGACGTAGACGATACGTTTAGGGGAAGCTTGCAACAGCATCCGGCATACATCTTCATGCATGCCCGCGCGCGGAGGGTCGGTGATCACGACATCGGGTCTGCCGTGTTGCTGAAGAAAATCTTCGTTGAGCAGATTCTTGATATCGCCGGAATAAAAATCCGTGTTGGAAATATTGTTGATCCGGGAATTTGTTTTTGCATCCGCGATGGCGTCAGCCACGTATTCGAGTCCGATCACTTTCTTTGCCTGCCCAGCCACAAAGTTCGCGATGGTGCCGGTGCCGGTATAAAGGTCGTAGACAAGTTCATCTTTCTGAATGTTCGCCATCGCTGATGTGAACCGATACAGGTGATAAGCCTGTTGCGAATTTGTCTGATAGAAAGATTTTGGTCCGACGCGGAACTGCAGCTCCCCTGCACCATCGGGCTTCGTCATGGTTTCCGTGATGTAGGGATTTCCCTTCCAGCAAATGATATCCAGATCGTTGAAGGTGTCGTTCTTTTTTCCGTTGATGACATACTGGAAAGAAGTGATCTGCGGAAAATCATTTTCCAGTCGCCGCAGGATCCTTTCGATCCATTCCATTTTGTCGTACGTAACCTGGAGGATGATCATGACTTCACCTGTAATGGCCGTCCGGATGGTCAGTGTGCGCAGAAATCCGATCTGCTTGCGAAGATCGAAAAAGGGGATATTGTTCCGGGTCGCTTCATCTTTTGCGGCAAGCCGGATGGCATTCGACGGATCGGGCTGAAGATGGCATTGATTCACGTCAAAAACCTTGTCGTATTTGCGGGGAATGTGATAGCCCAGGGCGGGTTCATCTTCCATTTTTCCGGCTTTCAATTGCTCAACTTCATCCCACGTCAGCCAGCGCTGCGCCGAAAAAGTGTAATCGAGTTTATTCCGGTAAAAGCGCGTATTCGCAGAAGGAAAAATCGGCGTTACCTCGGGGAGGGTGAGTCCACCGAGACGCTCCAGGTTATCGATCACCTGCTGCTGCTTATACTTCAGCTGCGTATCGTATTGAATGTGTTGCCAGGAGCATCCACCGCACAAGCCAAAATGAATGCAGAACGGCTGGGCGCGGTCGCCGGAATACTCGACAATGTTCGTCACCGTGCCTTCCAGGAAACTGCTTTTGATCTTTGTCAACCGGGCGTTGACCAGGTCGCCGGGCGCACATCCTTCCAGGAAAATCACCAGTCCATCGACTTTTGCCACGCATTTCCCTTCAGCGGCCATGGTTCCTACCCGTATATTTTCAATTACATCGCCTTTTCGCATGTTCAAACGTAAAAATTGAGGCAAAACTACTGAATCCCGGGGGTTTTGCGGCTTACCGCCATTTCTTATCTTTAGATTCTGGTGCGGGCGTATGAAAAAGATTATCCTGTTTCTAATGTGTCTGTGGGTCCTTCCGGCCACGGCGTCGCATATTGTGGGTGGTGAGTTTGAGATCATCTATATTTCAGGTGACAGCTACCGCATCAACCTGATCCTTTACTTCGATGAACTGAATGGAGCCCTGGGTGCGCGCGACCCGAAAGTTGATGCGCGCATATTCAGGAAGCGCGACAATGCGCTGATGATGGAAGTGTACCTGCCTTTTTCGAGCCAGACACCCGTGAGCTACACGCAGCCTGCCTGCTCGAGCGGCGAAATTGTCACAAGCCGTATCCTGTATACGGCCGTCGTGCGCCTTACGCCCCAGCAGTACGCGGATGCCCAGGGATATTATTTATCGTGGGAGCGCTGTTGCCGTAATTATGATATCACCAATATTTACAGCAATGATCCACTGTCGGGAGGGCAATATGCCGGGCAAACTTTTTACCTGGAATTTCCGCCCGTAGTAAAAGATGGTCAGCCGTTTATCAATTCTTCACCGCGGCTTTTTCCCCCGCTCAATGATTATGCGTGTCCGCGCAGACCTTACTACGTAGACTTTGCCGGCGTGGATAACGACGGCGATTCCCTTGTGTACTCAATAGTCACTCCGTTGAACACCAAGAGCGCCGATGCGCTGCCGCCCCCGGACCAGCGCCCGCGTCCCCGGCCTTATCCGCTTGTTTCGTATCGTTCTCCTTTCAGTCCGACGAATGTGCTGGGAGGAATGCCCGACCTGCGCATTTCGACCGATGGATTTCTGACAGTAACGCCGACCATGGTGGGACTTTATGTCTTTGCCGTACGCTGTGAGGAATACCGCGATGGCGTGAAGATCGGAGAACTGCGGCGCGATTTCCAGATGCTGGTGGTGGACGGGTGCAATCCCGCGGATCCGCCGCAGATCCTCGGCAAAAGAATGACCGACGGCGCCTTCGCCTTTGACAACAACATGAGCGTGACTTTCTCCAACGACGTGGCTGATGCCGGGCGCTGCATACAGGTGCAGGTGTCCGATGCCGATGCCTTGCGGGAGACGGATAATTTCAGCGAAAAGGTCACCATCAAAGCCATACCACTGAACCTAAAGAAGGATGTATCGGGCATCCTTCCCGAAATTACTTCCGCAACGCTGACACACGGCAGCACGAAAACATTCGAGATATGCTTCGATCGTTGTCCTTTGACCGAAGATGGCCCCTTCCAGGTGGGGATCGTCGCTTACGACGACGCCTGCAGTTTGCCCCTATCCGACACGTTGAAGGTGACCGTCACCATCGAGCCCCCGGACAACAGCGACGCCTACTTCACAACACCCGATGTGACGGAAGTACTTTTTGAAGGTACCAGGAAGGAGTGGCCCATTGTCGCGACGGACGATGATCAGGATCCGATTGTTGTCGGCGTGATCACCGACGGATTCAACATGGCGGACGTCGGCATGGAATTGCAGTTCATGGAGCAGACCGATGGCGCATACAAATCCAAACTTGTGTGGGACACGCGTTGTGATGTATACGATTTCCGGAGCCGCACCTCGTTTGAAGTGATGTTACTCGTGGAGGATATGGATGAATGTAATTTCAGCGATCCCGATACGATGGCCTTTCATCTGACCGTATTGCTTCCCGGCAATGCCGATCCGGTGATCGGCAGTGATCTGACGGAAGCGGAATTATCGCAGGGCGTGAGCCGGAAAATTTTCGAATCGGTGTCGTTCAATGTCTTTGGTGACGACGCGGACAACACGCCCCTGAAGCTGACTGTGAAAGGAAACGGCTTCGAGCTCGCGACCTATAACATGATCTTTGCCGGGGCCAATGGGGTAGGGCATGTGGCATCACCCTTCACCTGGGATTTGATCTGTGATAATCCCGATCTTGCCGGGCGCGACACCTTTGATCTGATGTTCATCGTGATCGATGACGCCAACAAGTGCCGGCTGTATCAGGCAGATACCCTGGCCGTGGTGTTGCGGGCGGAGCCTCCGGACAACAACGGGCCATTGCTCACCGTTGCGTCTACCGATCCCGCGCTGCCGTTCATCAACCATCAGCAGGACATGATGATGGGGCAGCAGATATCTCTGGGAATCAGCAGCGCCGACGGGGATGCGTCGCCCCTCGATCACATCGTCATCGAGATGATCGGGGCGGAGGGCAGCGTACAGCCCTCGGGTTATTTATTTGAGCGCGCGGAGGGGGAGGGCAATGCCCAGACGACCTTCGTATGGCATCCCGACTGCTCGATCTTCGAAAATGGTGTTTACGAGAACCATTACAGATTCACCTTCCGGACATATGATAATCGATGCCAGAATATAAAAGGAGATACCGTTGCTGTTGAAGTCACCATCCGCGACGCCGGCAATGAGGTTGTCGAATTTGTACCTCCGAACTTTGTGTCCGCGGATCACGATGCTGAGCAGCGCAATGAATTTTTCGCGATGGTGCGGGTCAACGAGCAGACCGGCGCGTTGGAGGACATCCTTCCGAAAGACAATTGTCTTGGTCAGTTTGTGGGCATCACCGTTTACAATCGTTGGGGCCGTCCTGTGTTCGAAAGTACCAGTCGTGATTTCCGGTGGTATCCGGATGACGGGTCGTCGGGCGTTTATTTTTATACGTTGACATTTTCCGACAAGGAGTATAAGGGATCCGTGACCGTCAGGAACTGAGGTGGTTGCCGGATGCCAGTTGCCTGTTACCAGTTACCAGTTACCAGTTACCAGTTGCCGGGTTCCCTGGTACCTGGCAACAGGCAGCCGGACCATTTCTTCAAAGCTTCACCGGTCTTAGCGACTTCTCCTTCACATACGCGACCTCCTCCTCCCACCTGATCTTCAGCCAGACGTCTTTTTTGCCGATGACTTCTACGCGGTGGCCGTCGCCGACGACGTCGATGACAGAGGCGCCGGCGGAGGGTCCGTCCATGAGGTAGGTGGTGGTTTCGGCGATGATGCCGCGGCTTTGGCGCGTGCCGTATTGCTGGTGCACGGCGAGTAAGATCGCCAGGATGAGGACGCCCGTGGCCGAGCCGATGGGGCGGGCGTGCAGCTTGAAGCGGGTGTGGTACATGAAGCTGAGCATCAGGATTGCGAAGGCGGCGAGGGCAAGGCTGATATAGAGGTGGTTATCGAGGTAGAAGTCGCGGAAGCGGTCGGTCTCCGACGATTCGTAGCCTTCGAGGTCGAATTTTGTGGCCAGCTCATCCATTTTTGCGAGCACCGTTTTGTCTTCCGTGGCGATGTGGTAGAGGTTGAGGTAATACATGGCGGGCCCGATCTGGTTGAGACCTTCGTGGATGTAGGCCATTTTGAGCAGCATCGCCGGGGAATATTGTTTCTGGCGGAGGATTTCTTCGTAGTGTTCGAGCGATTGCGTGTAGCGCTGCGTTTGAAAGAGCGAGTCGGCCATTTTCAGGCGGTAATGCGACGTCTGGGCGGAGGCCGGGGACGAAAAATAGAGGCTGAAAAGCGCGAATAGTGGGAGAAATTTTAAAAACAGCCTTTGCATTATTTTGATATCCTGTTACCTTTGTGGCCTCAATTACGGAAAAGGGCTGAAACAAGGCAAGCTGTGAAGTAAATGAGATCTCCTGGCTTCCCTTCGCAAGCTACGGGGCGGCAAAACAGAAGAAGGAACATACGATTCCGTAGCTCAGCTGGTAGAGCAATACACTTTTAATGTATGGGTCCTGGGTTCGAATCCCAGCGGGATCACAGGTTGACAAACCAAAGCACTCGAAAGCTCACAAAATGCATTTTTGTGGGCTTTTTTGTTTTTAAGGCCTATCAAAAAAGACATCTTTTCTCATATGTCGAGGGACCAATTCGGGACCTGCGGCAGTTTGAGAAAACGAGGTCTCGCTAACCGGGATAAGGGATTCAATATCAGGTAGTTCACTAAATGAACATCTTGATTTCACAGAGACATCAAAGGATTTTTATAACCATTAAAAAATTACTTTGATGAACAAAACAATCAGTGTCCATTTCCGCCTGAAGAAGCGCAGCAGCTATGTGGTCGGAGAAAACTTACCAATCTATTTACGATTGACAATTGATGGCGAGCGAACAGAATTCTCAACGCAGCGTGAGATTGATCCTGCGAAGTGG
>JBARAD010000312.1:0-67415 GCA_049791675.1 Chryseosolibacter sp. | reverse complement strand
CAGTATCCGGGCTATGCGGAGCGATATCCTGGTGTTTTCACTTGTCGGGTATGAGACCCTTGAAGTGCCGCTTACAGACTATGAATCCGGGATCATCCGGCTCAACGAAAAATACACGCTCCTCCAGGCTGTGACCATCGATGAATACAGACGCGAGAATCTTTACGAGGGCATGTTTGAGGAGCAGAATGCACAGCGTCAACGCCATATTCCGTTTTATTTCTCCAAAGCCAAAAAAGAAAAGATCAAAGTTGCCGTTTTGAGGCAAGAGAACATCCTGGTGAAAACCTATGTCGATGTTGTGGTGAACAACCCGGAATTGAAAGCGGGGCTGATGAAGAAGCATTCACTCAGCGAGGCTGACTATTATCGGCTCCTGACGGCTTTTAATGAGACGCATCACCGCGTAATGTATCACCTGACTCAGGCAGAGCTAATATCGCTGTTGAACACCTTCTTTGAGACCCAGGCGGCGAAATGATCATTTTACTTTGACGTAAACGTGTCGCGTTCCACCGCTCTCACTTTGGCGCTCATCCACTTCAATGTCATCGATACTTTTCATAAGCTGGAGCAGTTTCCGGAATCCGTAGTTACGCGCATCAAAGTTCGGCTGCTTTTTTAGGATAAGGGTACCGACTTCACCGAGGAAAGCCCATCCGCCTTCATCCGCTACGTCATTGATACTGGAGGTAATCAGGTTCAGCACCCTTCGATCCAATTTCTGGAACGAGTCCTTTTTATGTCTTCTTGCTTTTACGTCAGGAGTAACATCCTCGTCAGACAGAATTTCAATATATATGAACTTGTCGCATGCTGTAATAAAAGGTTCAGGGGTTTTCTTTTCTCCAATACCGATCACCTTCATTCCGGCTTCACGCAAGCGTGTAGCAAGGCGCGTAAAGTCGCTGTCGCTGGAGACAATACAAAACCCATCGACACGTCCGGTGTACAGGATATCCATGGCGTCAATGATCATGGCCGAATCGGTGGCATTCTTTCCCGATGTGTAGCTGTATTGCTGGATGGGTGTTATGGCGTTTTGTAATAACACGCCCTTCCATCCGGTCGTAGTGGGTTTTGTCCAGTCTCCGTAAATGCGTTTAAAGGTGGGCGTACCATATTTCGCGATCTCTTCCATCATCCCTTTCACATTGGAATACGGAATGTTATCGGCATCGATCAGGACAGCAAGTTTCAGATCATTGGATCGCTCAGATGGCATAAAATCAGTTTTTACAGTTACAAGTTAACAATTGGTATTTAATCACGCTTAACGTCGGAACATATTCGGCATTGTTCCTGTGGATAAAAGCATGCCGTCTACTCAAAAACAAAAATTTCCACATCGGGTACATACAGGTTAAAATAACCCTTTCCTCCAACCACATTGGAAGGATAGTTCAACGGTTCGCTGATGAACTCCACAAAGCTAAACCTGTTATCGATCCTCAGTTTCATAAACCGGTAATATTCTTCGCTGATGTTGGATAGGGAAAGGGCAATGGTGTCACCGGGACCATAATCTCTTGGAAAGACCCTGAATCTCTCTCCAAAAGTCTGGTCATTAAATCCCTCATCGTTGATCAGTATCGTAAAAGCTCTCGGGTTCAGCAGGTTTTCGATAAAATCCTCCTGTTCGACCTCCTGTACATTGACCATATACCAGTTCTTTTCGGGTGGATCTTTAAACGCATAGGTGATCTGCGCCAGCGTGTCATTATACCCGTTATAATAAAGTCCTGCCTCTGCTTTTGTAAACTCCACTCTTGGTTTTACCTCCGTGGCAGCGTAAAGTTCCCCGTATTCCTCGCTCCGGACAAACAGGCGATAGGTTTCACCGGCTTTAAAAGCTATAGAACCACCAGTATACACCCCGTTACCAGTGAACACCAACGTGTCGCGACTTTCCGGACCTTCAACCGTGACGACCGCATCATTCACGGCAATAAAATCCAGGAGTTCCTGCGGGTCACTGTCGTCACTGGCGTCGAGTGCACCAAACGTTCTGGTAAGCAATACCATCAGCGTTTGATCCGGGATCATTAGTGTCGATACAACCATCTCAACCTTCGCTTCAGGGATGGTCTGCACTTCGAGCGGATCAGGAAAGCAGGATGTCATCAGCCATGCGACCCCTGTCAGCACCAGCGCTGTGACATATCCTGATGAAATCCGGCTTCGATTAATCATGACATCTATCAAATACTAAAACCATAGCTGATGAAGGGTAGCATGCCAAACAATCCCGGTTGCAGGTAGCGCAAAGATCCATCGACATCGCTTTGTTCGATAATAATTCCCACAGGACTTGCTCTGTTATATACGTTGTATACCCCCGCGAACCAGTGCCATTGAAATTTCTTTCCCGGTTTACTCATGAACTTGATGCCAACATCCAGGCGGTGCGTATCGGCGAGCTTCACCTGGTTAATCCCGGAATAAATAGGTATCAGGTCCATGCCTGTCAGCGTCGGGGCCAGCACCACATACTGTCCGACAATCGGTGTAAATCTTGCACCGCTAATAAATTCCCACACAAGCGAAACTGCCCAGCGGGTGCCAATGCCATATTGGGCAACGACGGCGCCATTGTGCCTCCGGTCATAACGGGCGGGAAACCAATCACCATTGTTTATCTGTTCAAAATGTCTTCGCGACCACGAAAGCGTATAGCTGATCCACCCTGTTAACTTACCGGATTCCTTCCTTGCCAGTAGTTCGACCCCGTAGGCCCGACCGCTTCCCTGAATTAATCTGGATTCAAAATCCGTGTTAAAAAATAAGTTTGTCCCTTCCTCATAGCCAATCAGGTTGCGCATTGTCTTGTAATAGGCTTCCATGCTTAGGAATACTTTCCCCCGCGAAATAAACCTTTGCCACGCGGTGGCTACCTGATGTGAGGATTGGGGGCCAATCTCGTCGGTCACCGTATACCAGACATCGGTTGGGGTAGTGACTGCGGAATTGGAAATGCGGTGCATATACTGCGCCATTCTCGAGTAGCTGAACTTGAGCGCCTCATGCTTCGACATGGCCAGGCGCATGGAAAGACGTGGCTCGGGTACGAAATAATTCCTGCTCCTTATCATTCCCGCAGAGGCCCTGAAGCCGGCATTGATCAATAGTCGGGGTGTGAGGGACCATTCTTCCTGCAGGTGCAGGCTCACTTCATGTGAAAGTCTTCCCCGCGACGCACTGCTTTCCAGCAATTCCGAGATCGTACCTGTTGTATTGATGATGTTGGGGCTGATCGCATGGCGTGTCCACTCTGCTCCAATCTGAAACGCAGAACCTTTGGTGCCATCCTTCCGGAAGATAACCCTTGCGCTGTAGTCCTCAATATCTGATAGCGCCAGCAGCTGATTCTCCTCAAAATTATTGCTGATGTTGTACTGGTAAGCAGAGCGTGTGAGCGCCAGGGAACCCTTCCATTCTGACGGAAATGAATGAGCCCAACGGAACGACTGGCTGGAATTTCCGGAGGAATAGGAAGTAAAGAATCCATTCCCATCATTGTTACGGTCTCTGAAAATGTCCAGGATATCTTCACCGCCGTAATAGCTGATCTCTATTTTATCCCGCGCAGAAGGTTGAAGAATCAGTTTCGCGTTGATGTCATAGAAAAAGTAGGGGAGTTCTTCACCAATGGTTTTCACGACCTGGTCTATATAGGTTCTTCTGCCCGCCACCCAGACACTTACCTTATCTTTCATAAGCGGTTGTTCCACGTAAAGTCGGGAAGCAATTAACCCCACGTCACCAGAAATCCTGGTGCGTTCAGCCAGCGCTGCATTGGTGGAGATATTTAAGATCGACGATAGCCTGCCTCCGTATTCAGCGGGGAAACCGCCATTGATGGCCTCCACATTATCCAGGATTGACGGATTAAATACCGAGAGGAAACCGAAGAGATGACTCGTATTATAGATGGGTGCTCCGTCAAGCAGGACAAGATTCTGGTCGGCCGCGCCGCCCCTGACAAACAGATCCGAACTTCCCTCCACACCCCGGACGGTGCCAGGCAATAACTGTAAAGTTTTGATCAGGTCTGCCTCTCCTCCCAGCACGGGTATCCCAGTCAGATCCTTTTGCGTTAGGGTCGTTGTTCCCGTTTGGGTAGACTGCACCAGATCTTCCGACGAATAACGATTCGCGTCTATAGTCACCGCTTGCAAATGAGATACCTTTGCGCGCAGGACAAAACCAAAAACAGAATCCTTTTCGAGGTCAAATTCCTGATGGAAGGTCTCATAGCCTGTATAGGTAATAACGATCTCCTTCCTTCCCTTCTGCGTTCGAACTGAGAACCGTCCCTCATCATCGGCAGAAGTGATGGTACTGTCTGGCAAGACCAGAACCGTGGCCAGCGGGAGGACCTCCGCCGCGCTATTTTCCACGCTTCCCATGATGTTGACAGTCTGGGCCGCACTGACCAGAGGCGCGATGAAGAATAGAATGAAGCAGAGAATTTTCACCACAAAAGAGTTAATCAAATCCAAGTAATGACAAGGTCCCGTTTTTCGGGTAGTTCAGGCAGGGCTTTGGTTGAGAAAGGACCGTTGTGTATGGAAGTTCCATTACAATCCGCTGGCGTTTCTCTTCACCAAAAATAGGTAATTGCTGTCAAGTATGCATGAAGCTATTGCCCGCGCGCAAAATTTTAACGACCTTGTTATACAGGTTATCCTGGTGTCATGAGGCGGGCCAGCATCTTAATCATACTGCTACTATTTTTTTCTGCCGCATCAATCGCACAGAAAAGCTCCGGCTATAAACCCGATGAACTTACCCGCGAAGCGTACGATCAGTATTTGCATGACCCTGACCAGGCTCTGAAGCTTACAGAACAGGCTCTGGAAAGGGCACTGAAAACACAGGATATCTTTAAAGAAGGCTACTGCTACTTTTTGTTGTCGAAAATCTACTGGGTCAAGGCGAATTATAAGCTAAGCACGCAATACGGGTTTAAGGCCCTGAAGATTTTTGAGAAGTCACCCTATTATCAGGAATACAGCGAGTGTCTGCTTGCGATGGCAAGGACGCTGGTTGAACTGGGAAATTATGCGAAAGCGCGGACATTCATCCTTGATGCCCTGCAGTTGGGGCTTCTCCATTCAAACATCAACATAGAGGCATGCGCTTACCGGGAACACTCCTACTTATTGGCAGAAATAAACCAATTGGACTCCGCCCTGATGTATTCCGACAAAGGCATTGCGTTGTTCGAAAGATCACAGGACTCGCTTGACATCAGTGTATTATATGGAAGGAAAGCCAGGATCTATTACCAGCAGGGAGACTTTGTCAGAAGCAAGGTCTTTGCTTATCAGGCGCTTCATATCGACAGTCTTGTCGAGAACCGCCGGGGTCTGGGCATTTCCTATTTTCAGGTTGCCCAAAATGAATATGCCCAGGGTAACAGAAAAAAAGCGATTGCCCAATTGAAAGAGTCCATTCGCATCAATCGTGAGATCGGGAATCTCAACTGGCAGATCAAAGCGCATGAGCTATTGTCATCTCTATACATGGACAATATGCCCCTGCTGGCTGCAGCAGAATTACAGAAGGTGAGCAAGTTCAAGGACGAGCTATACAATTCAGAAAAGAACGGCCAGATACAGGAGATGCAGTCTCTTCATGATCTTGAGGCCAAGGAGAGCACTATCCGGTTCCTTGAGCAGCAGAATACGCTGAAACAGCAAGAGGTGAAAAACCAAAGGCTCTTTGTTGCCTTACTGCTCGTTGCCATGTTATTTCTCCTTCTGCTGATCTTTGTGTTAACCCGCTTACGCACCCTGCAAAATAAGGCCAACAGAAATCTAGCCAGCCAAAACATTGCCATTGAAGAACAAAAGAAAGCCATTCAGGTGCAGGCAGAAAACCTGAAGGATCTTGATCACATCAAGACGAAACTTTTTTCCGTGATCAGTCATGATCTGCGGGGACCCATCTCGAATCTGCAGTCCCTGCTCGACATGTTCACTAGAAAATTAATGACCGCGGGGGAATTCATAAGCCTTTCGGAAAGGTTAAAAGAGAATCTGAACATCACCCAGCGAACACTTGAAAATCTGTTAAACTGGTCGTTGAGTCAGATGGGCGGAATAAGAACTGAAAAGAAAAAGATCGAAATCAACGACGGCATCGCAGAAGCCTGCATGCTGCTGGAGGAGGTGGCCAGCAGGAAAAATGTTGTGTTAAACAGACAATTCACCGACGTGCTGTATGTATGGGCGGATGCTAATCAGCTGCAGGTCATCCTTCGAAATCTGATCCATAACGCCATCAAATTCTCAAGTTACAATAGCCGGATAAACATAAGCGCTTCCCGTGAAAGTCACTGGTGTCAGATTACCATAAAGGATTCCGGTATTGGCATGACGGAAGCCGAGATCAATACGTTGATCGGTTCGAAGGAATATTTCTCGAAAACCGGAACCGAACAGGAAAAGGGAACCGGCCTCGGCTTATTGTTATGTAAGGAATTTATCATCCGAAACGGGGGAGCGATCGCCATCAGGAGTTCGATGGGTGGCGGAACAGAAGTTTCCTTTACATTGATGCTGGCGGAGCATGAAGGCGCGCCGCGGCTGGCCGTGCCGGGTTAAACGAAACGCTTTCTACGCTTCTTCATGGAAAGCCCTGTTGCGTACAAACTCCTGTTCTACGTAACGTTCGCGCGGTGCGATCTCGCGCGCTTTCAAGTTTTCCGGAAGCATTTCAGCCTCGCCCGGATAACCAATAGCCATAACGATAACCGGTTCATAGCGATCTGGCACCCCCAGATTCTTAATGGCTATTTCGTGCTCAAAGCCTGCGATCTGGTGTACATTTAATCCAAGGTGCGCAGCCTGCAAGGAAAGGAAAGCATTGGCCGCGCCCAGATCATAACGGGCGGAGGGATTCGGGGCTTCGAAGCGGATAAAATTTTTTCTTGCCAGACTCAGGATCAACACCGGAGCGTGCTTCGCCCAGACCTTATTACCTTCTTTTAAGGAATCGAAAATTTTACTCCATAGTCCTTCCTGATCCTTGGTGGCATAGATGTAATACCAGGGTTGTTCATTAAGGCTGGATGGTGCCCAACGGGCGGCTTCGAAAAGAGACCGGATCTTTTCCGGCTCGACCGTTTTATCGGAATAAGCCCGTCTGCTTCTTCTCTTTTGTATAACATCCATTACCGGTGACGTGAAGTCTGCGGATTTCTGCATATTAATTTTCCTTACCTGTTAAAAACATTTGGCGACCGCATCGGTCCAATGTACAATTACAAAAGCCTCTTAATACTCCATTACTCCTCAATGAGGATGCCCATCTTGCCTTTTTGATAATCGCGCATCGCTTCCAGGATTTCGGTTTCGCTGTTCATCACAAAGGGGCCATGTGACACCACCTTCTCATTCAGCGGCGCTCCGCTCATCAGCAATATACGGGTATCTTCCAACCCCTGGAATGAAATTGCTTCGCCGTCATTTTCAAAGACTACTGCATGCAACCCCTCCGTTAGCCCAAACCCTTCAATAGTTACTTTTCCATCCAGGAGGTAAATAAAACTATTATGGTGGCGGGACAGCGGGATATTAATGCGGCCGCCTTTCCGGACATTCAATGTGGCGGCATTGACCGGCGTTTTAGTCGAAACCGGACCCTTGAGACCCAGCACTTCGCCACTGATGACACTCACCGTCACGAGACCGTCTTCCGTAACCAGTTTCGGAATTTCGTTTTCCTGCAGGGGGAAATATTCCGGCTGATCCATTTTATGATCCGCCGGGGTATTAACCCAAAGCTGGATTATTTCCTGGCGGCCGCCTGATTCATGAATATTATCCGGTGGTCGTTCGCTGTGAATGACACCCATTCCCGAATTCATCCATTGGGCGCCGCCGGCATACACGATGCTGTCGTTTCCCCGGCTATCGCGATGGTGCACGCCTCCCTTAAAAATGAATGTTACCGGCGAAAAGCCGCGGTGGGGATGCGGCCCTACTCCTGCATGGCGGGGGTTTGCATGTTTTGGGACCTTCATATCGGCGTGGTGGAGTAGCAAAAAAGGATCAATCTGCTCTATCCTCTGCGTTGGAAAAGCCTGTCGCACGGGCATACCTCCCATGTCAATCTCATCGGCGGGTAACAGGGTCCTGACCGTTCTGGTTTTCATATCGGTTCATTAATGTCTGAATCAGCTGGCGCCAAAGCATCTAAATTCGTTTTTTATTCCTGGTTGCAATATTGAATGAACAAAGATTTTGGGAAAAAAATTATGGGCGCCGTCCAGGAAACTGCTGTTCAGTTCAGAGGAATTCGAAAAAAATAAGATATTTTTAACGCTTACTACTTTACGCACATGGCAAAATACCGCAGTCAAAACTGGTTTGGAAAAAAGGGGAAGGATGGGTTCATCTATCGGGCATGGATGAAAAACCAGGGTATTCCTTCGCATGAATTTGATGGACGCCCTGTGATTGGGATTTGTAATACATGGTCAGAGTTAACGCCCTGTAACGCGCATTTTCGTGAATTGGCGGAGTCGGTCAAACGGGGCGTCTCCGAGGCCGGCGGATTCCCTGTAGAATTTCCGGTCATGTCATTGGGAGAAACGCTCATCAAACCCACTGCCATGCTTTACCGAAACCTTGCGAGCATGGATGTGGAAGAATCGATCCGCGCCAACCCTGTTGATGGTGTGGTATTGATGTGCGGTTGTGACAAGACGACCCCTTCCCTCGTGATGGGCGCCTGCAGTGTGAACATTCCAACGATCGTTGTTTCCGGCGGGCCCATGCTCACAGGCAAATTCCAGGGCCGCGATATCGGCACGAGCGACATCTGGAGATTCAATGATGCGGTCCGGTCAGGAGGCATGCTTCAGGAAGAACTATTACTGGCGGAAGCGAGTATGTGCCGTAGCCGTGGCCATTGCGCTGTAATGGGCACCGCCTCCACCATGTCCACGATGGTAGAAGCGCTGGGTCTTTCCCTTCCACATAACGCCGCCATCCCGGCTGCGGATGCACGCAGAAAAGTACTCGCCCAGTTATCGGGTTCCAGGATCGTGGAAATGGTGAAAGAGAACCTTGTTTTATCCGACATCCTTACCCGCAAGGCTTTTGAGAACGCCATCATCGTGAATGCAGCGATCGGCGGATCCACAAATTTTATCATTCACCTGCTTGCGATCGCAGGAAGGATCGGCGTGGACCTTTCCCTTGAGGACTTCGATACACTTTCCAACAATGTTCCGCTCATCGCCAACCTGCAGCCATCCGGAAAATATTTTATGGAGGATCTGTATTACGCAGGGGGACTTCCGGTGGTCCAACAGGAGTTATCGAAATTCCTCCACCGCGACTGTATTACGGCCAATGGCCGAACCGTTGGTGAGAATTCGGCCGACGAAAAATGCTACAACCGCGACATCATCGCCTCGGTCGATCAACCCTTCAACCAGCTCTCAGGTGTAGCTATCCTCCGCGGAAATCTCGCGGAAAACGGCGCTGTCATCAAGCCTTCTGCTGCCACCGAAACATTGATGAAGCACAGAGGCAAGGCAGTCGTGTTCGAGGACATTGAAGATTACAAATCACGCATCGATGACCCTGCGCTTGAAGTAGACGAAACGAGTATCCTGGTATTAAAAAATGTGGGACCCAAAGGATACCCCGGAATGCCGGAAGTCGGTAACATGGGTATTCCCGCAAAGTTGCTTGCCAAAGGCGTAAAAGACATGATCCGCATCTCCGACGGAAGGATGAGCGGAACAGCATTCGGCACGGTTGTATTGCACGTGTCGCCGGAAGCTGCACTGGGCGGTAACTTTGCTGTTGTTCAGGAGGGTGACGAAATCAGCATCGACGTTCCCAACCGAACGCTCACCCTACATGTCAGCGAGGAAATGTTGACGCGGCGCAAGAAACAGTGGAAGCCCACACGGGTAAAATTGCAGGAACGCGGGTATGTACATTTATATCAGACCCATGTTCAACAGGCACATCTTGGCGCTGACCTTGATTTCCTCGTAGGTGGTTCCGGCAGCGAAGTATCGCGTGATTCACACTAGAAGGAACGATAATAATGAAACTTGCAAGCATGAATGATAAACCCTTTCACAATCAGGTAGCCATCGTCACCGGCGCAGGCCAGGGGATCGGCTTTGAGATCGGCCGTCAGCTCGCGGCGCAGGGAGCAAAAGTTCTTCTCAACGACTTGCAGGAATCACTTGCCGTCGAGGCGGCGGAAAGGATTAGCAAGGAAAACAAGGCAGTTTGTATCCCGGTGGCAGGTGATGTTTCCGATGTTGACTTCCTCCAATACCTGGTGAATGAAGCTGTAAAAAATTTCGGACAACTCAATATCGCAGTTGCCAACGCTGGCATCACGCTCTTTGGAGACTTTCTTGACTATGATCCCGGGGACTTTAATAAAGTACTCAACGTAAATCTTCGGGGCACTTTTTTCCTGGCGCAGGCTGCTGCGAGGCAGATGAAAGAACAGGGGAAGGGGGGAAAACTTTTATTCATGTCATCCGTGACCGGCGTACAGGCACACAAAAATCTCGCAGCCTACGGCATGACGAAAGCAGGCATTCAGATGCTTGCAAAAAACCTCGTCATTGAATTATCGGCCTATAAAATAAATGTCAACGCCCTGGCGCCCGGCGCCACCCTTACAGAGCGCACCATGTCCGAAAGTGACTACGAAACGATCTGGTCGCGGCTCACACCGATCGGAAAACCTGCAACCATCGAAGACATCGCGAATGCGGCGTGTTTTCTTGTTTCTTCCAAAGCAGATCACATCACGGGTCAAACCATCGTCATTGATGGCGGGTGGACCAGTATAAGTCCATCGCCTATCTAAGAGAGGTGCATAAAAACAAAAAAGGAGGGAGATACGGAATCAGAGGTAGTATCTAACGATAGGCCTGGCGGGCGAATGTCTTTTTTCTTCAACAAACCCCGCCTTGATGTAGCTTGAAAGGATGCCGGTCCAGGCGAAGACGTCTGGCATTTTTTTACCTTTCGGTTCTACGGGATAACCTTCAATGATCTGCGCTCCGTGTATCCGCGCATAGTCTACCGCAGCTTTTAAGAGGGGCACTGATAATCCTTTCGCGCGATAATCTTTCGCAATGAAAAAACACGATACAGACCAGACTGGCTGGTCATCAAGCGGTTTTAGGACCCTCGATTTTTCAAGTCTTATGTACTTTTCCCTTGGTGCCACGGCGCACCACCCAACGGGTACATCTTTATTCATGGCAAGCACGCCGATCACGTCGCCACCTGCCACAAGCTTGTGGATCTTTTTCCGGTTGCCCTCCCCTTTGGATTTTTCAAATTCGGATTTTGCGAGCCTCCACGTCATACACCAGCAACCACCGCAAGCCCCTCGTGGTCCGAAGAGTGTTTCAAAAGATTTCCAGGTTTCCTCCGTGAGGGGTTTAAAAGTAAAAGGATGAGCCATGGTTCTGAATCGTAATCCATTCGAAATTAAGCAATCAAACGATCACCTGAAATTCGGCAGATCCAGTTTTTTATAGATCCGGAAAGCAGCGTTGATCAACCCCACATGACTATAGGTTTGCGGATAATTGCCCCACTGTGAGCCATCCAATCCGACATCCTCACTGAAGATCCCCAGATGGTTGGTGTATTTCAAAATGCCATCGAGTGTTTGGATGGCATCGTCAATCCGTCCGACGCAGGCAAGCGCATCGACATACCAGAATGCACAGACTAGAAAAGTCGCCTCCGGCTTTCCGAAATCATCCTGATGAACATATCTGTAAAAAAGCCCTTGCTCGGTCTTTAACAAATTCTCCAATGCCTTCAGGTGATTTTTTGCTTTGTCGCTTTGCGGGTCCAGGTAATTCATGGTGATCATCTTCAGCGTACTTGCATCCAGATGATCCGCACCGATGGCCTGCGTATAGACCTGACGCACGGGATCATAGGCTTTCTCGATATTCTCAACAGCAATTTTTTCCAGCTTACTGGCACGGTTTACCAATTCCATGTCATTCATGATGACACCAATCTTCGCCGCCGCTTTGCTTCCTGCCCAATGAAACAAAAGCGTATAGGTGTGCACCTGTTTCACGTTGCGGAATTCCCACAACCCCGCATCCGGTTCAAAGAAAGTTTTCTCAATCCAGTTCAGCAGTCTTTCCACGAGGTGCTTGTAGGAATTTTTCTGAGAGAATGAAAGACGTTTGTCAATAAACAAAGGCAACAGGCCAACGAGTACCTGTCCGTACACGTCATTCTGGATCTGAAAGTACGCGCTGTTTCCAACCCGCACGGGCTGATTGCCGAGATAGCCCGCCAGTGGCAGGTGAATTTCCTCAAGCTGCTTCGATCCGGTAACTGTATACAAAGGCTGCATTCTGTCTGATTCGCGCATCAGAATATTCTGGATGTAATTGAAATAACCTTCAAGTTCATCAAAGTGGCCCATTTCGTTGAAGGCTTTCAGCGTGTAGTATGAATCGCGAAACCAGCAATAGCGGTAATCCCACGTGCGTGAACTTCCATTGTGTTCCGGAAGACTTGTCGTGCCGGAGGCGATGATACCCCCTGTATCTTCGTACTGGTGCAACTTGAGCACAAGCGCAGAACGTATGATCTCCACCTGATACATGTCCGGTACATAAGTCGACTTGATCCACCCTTGCCAATAGCGCACAGTCTTATTGATAAAATCCTCGGCAGTGGCTTTAAGCGGCGCTTCAAGCGGGTCGCCGTACGTGAATACCAGATAACAGTTTCGATTTAATACAAAAGCCTGTTCTTCCTGAATATAAGACAACGAAACATCCGTGGTCAACCTCACGGGCATGTCGAAGTGCAAATAACGAAGGTGGTTACTGCCAACCACTGTCTCGGATTGCATCGCGCCGTAGTTCCCTGCAGGTTTGCACTTCACCTTGATAACCGGGTTTCCTTCCAGCAATTCGATTTTCCTTACCAGCATCAACGGTTTAAAGTAGCGTTCATACTGCAGAAACCGTGGTGCGCAGTCGACCACACGGAAACGTCCTTCCGGCGTCGTGAATTCCGTACTCAGTACGTTGGTGTTGGCTATGTATTGTTGTTTTGACGTCCACTCGCCTGCCGGGGTAATGGCGAACTCTCCCCCCTTCTTTTCGTCCAAAAGGGATCCGAACAAAAAGGAACTGTCAAAACGCGGCATACACATCCACTTCACGGAAGCTTGTGTATCGATATAGGCCATGTAGGAGCAATTGCCCACAATACCCATGTTATACTGATGAATCCTCAATTATTTTATAAGTTGGTGTAATAAATGAATTACTTCCATTTGATTGGAGAGATTATATTGGGCCGCTGTATGACCGGGACCGATCTTCACAGTGACCGCTCTGTCCGCAAGCGCTTTAAACATATCCTCATCAGTCTTGTCATCGCCAACGGCCATGATAAAATCATATTGATCATCATCCAGAAATTGTTTAGCAACGGATCCTTTGTCTACACCGGAGATACGCACCTCAATCACTTTGTTGCCATCGATGACCTGCAGCGGTGTATTTCTTACAAGGTGATGTAGGTTGTCCAACAGCTCACGCGATCGGATAAAACCCAACTCCGGAAGAACATTCCTGTAGTGCCAGGCAATGGTATGCGTCTTTTCTTCAAGGAATGAGCCGGGACTCCGTTGCGTATACAATTCCATTGTTGGCCTTATGATAGGTTTCCAGGACTGATCCGCCTCGCGCTGGTGTTTCCACGCGCCATTTTTCATCCGGATGGTCGCCCCATGCTCGGCAACAAGGTTCACCGATAGATCGTTGAACCAACCTTCAAGTGTCTCGCTGTCTCGTCCACTGATAATGGTTACGTGGGTTTTGTCATCACTCGCAATGTCATGTAGCAATGAGATAAGCCCGGCGTTAGGAACGGCCAGCTTGGGATGTTTTGAAAATGGAACCAGTGTGCCATCGTAATCCAGGAAGAGATGACGCCTTCGGCTTTTTTTATAGCGATTTGATATTTCTTCAAGCAGCGAAGTTGTCACATGTTTCGTTTTCTGGGAGCGCTGATGCTCTTTCGCTTCATCCAGTTGTTTCAGGAAATCTTTTACCCAATGTGCCACGGAATAATCACGCAGGCGTTTTTGGAGGATCTGGATCTTTTGCTTCTGCTCGTCTGCGGGCATGGTCAGCGCATGATAGATTGATTGCGCTACCTCTTCCTTATCCATGGGATTTACCAGGATTGCTTCTCCCATCTCGTTCGCGGCACCGGCAAGTTCACTCAAGATAAGTACCCCCTCCTCATGCTGGCTGGCGACATACTCTTTGGCGACAAGGTTCATGCCATCGCGGATGGGCGTGATGAGTCCCACATCGGCGGACTGATATAACGCGCAGAGATCTTCAAAAGATAGACTGCTGTACCGGTAGATGATCGGTTGCCACTCGAGTGACGAATACTTTCCATTGATCCGGCCCACCCGTTCCTCGATCATTTTTTTCCTTTCATTATACTTTGAGATAATCTGACGTGATGGAACGATGACGAGAATGAAGACCACCTTACCGCGCCACTCTGAATGCTTGTCAAGAAATCTTTCAAAGCCGGAGAGACGGTGCGTAACACCCTTCGTATAATCCAGGCGGTCGACCGAAAAAATAATCTTCTTTTCGTGAAAGTTGGCCTGGATCTGCTTCATCTGCTCTATCACCTTGGGCTTCATGCCGGCATTGTGGAATTTATCATAATCGATCCCCAGCGGAAACATTTCCGCCTTTACGATCCTTTCCTTCATGAGGATGTTTCGGAACTGAGAATCAAAGCCATAGACCATTTGCACGGTTTTCAGGAAATGCTGCACGTACTCGTGCGTATGGAAGCCGATCAGGTCAGCACCCAGCATCCCGCCAATTATTTTTTCCTTCCATGGTTTATGAAGCAATCTGAAAATTTCAAAAGAAGGAAAAGGGATGTGCAAAAAGAATCCTATTGTAGCATCCGGCATTTCTGCGCGTATTAAGCCCGGCAGTTGCATGAGCTGATAATCATGTATCCACAAGATGTCCTCTGGTCGAAGTATGGACAACAATTTCCTGGCAAACTGTTGATTTACTTCCTCGTAGCTGTGAAAAGTCTCTTCATCAAACTCAACAATGGAAGGGAAGTAGTGAAACAATGGCCAGATCGTTGCGTTGCAAAAGCCATTGTAATATTTATTATAAGTTTTCGATTCAACAAAAATCGGGTCGACCTCAAAAGAACCTCCGGCCGACGGATTCTCCGTGTATTTTTCCCAACGGGATTGCGGGAAATCCGCGGAGCCTATCCATAACACAGAGGAGAATTCCTCCTTATTATCTGCATTCTCAAAATAACTTTTAAGGGCGCTGACTAATCCTCCGTCGCTTTCTTTCATAACGATTGACTTCTTCTTTTCCTGAAGTTGAAAAGGAAGCCTGTTTGAAACGACTACCAGGCGCCGCTTTGTTTTTTTGTCCATCAAAAAATAAAATTTAGATATTATAAAGTTATTGGCGCTAACCCGGGGTCGCGGGGTTGAAAAACCCTCCGGGTCTTGCCTGAAAAAGCCAATATCAGCGCTTTGATCCCTGGACCGGAACTCGATCGGTCAACTAAGCAGAAAAAATCATTCCATTGGACCAGGAAGCAGCAATGCGTACGAGGACAAAGATAGCGCACAAATCCTGAAACCGTACCGGCAAAAAAAAAAAGAAGCGACAGGCGCCGCTTCTATTATTATGAGTCAGTTAAACTTATTCCGTTCTCTTTCCCTGTAGATTAAAGTTCCGCATCTCACCGACCTGCATGGTGCCCTGCATGTCTTCCTTTCCGATGGTTGCCTGCACCTTGACCGTGATGGCATTACCGCCAACATCAGCGGGGTAGGAGAAGGATACCACGTTTCCTTTTACCTCCAAGTTGTTCAAAACAATCTCATCGTTCATGCGATCGCGGCGTAGGGTACCTGAAAACTCATTACCTTCTTTCTTCAAGATGATAACCCCACCTCCACCCTGAGGTGAATCAATTGTATAGGTCCACTTGCCCGCAGCTTCGTAGATAGTTCCATCGGAAGGAGCCTGGGCCTGTTGTCTGTTAGTCTGGCCAGCGGGAGCTGACGGCATCCGTTGTCCGCCACCCTGACGATTTCCCCCCTGGGGAGTAGCACCTTCGGTTCCCATTTGCATTCCGCCTTCTCCACCATTATCGTCTTTCAAATCATCGTTGTTGATGCTGCGGCGGCGGCGTGGCCTGTCATCCATCGACATTTTCCCAATACGATAGCTGAAAGTAATCCGGAAGCTGAGGTTGTTTCGCGTGTTCAACCGCGATTGCCTTAACAATGGCGACTCAATCTCCGTGCGCATTTTAATGGAAGATTGAAGGAAGTTTTCTGCTGCCAGACCGATGCTTCCTCTTTTTTCATTGAATTCCTTCCGGAAGCCCAGGCTGTACATATAAAATCCTCCCTGTGTGCCCTGTAACTGCACCTGACGGCCGCGGTAGAAGCTAAAAAACTGAGCGCCCCATCCTTTGTCGAAATTATAGCTTCCGAAAAGTCTTCCGCTGGCAACCATGCCTTCGTTGCTAGCACGCAAACTATCGACCGGGTTATTGTTATCCATCATGGCGTAGTAGATATCGGTTCCTCCATTTAAGGAGAGTTTTCCGGCATTGACGTTCAGAAAGATACTTGTACCGTAAGCATTATCCTGACCGATATTCTGATAGGTGGTCTTCAGAACATTGAGTCCATCAATTACATCTGGAACACGCACGCTCTGAATGCCATCATTGGTGAGCCTTGCGAAACCGGAAATGTTCAGCACGAACCCTTTCAAGATGGTGCTGTAACCCAGTTCAAAGTTGTTAGTGTATTCAGGAGACAGCTCCGGATTCCCGATCGTCACGTCCAGGTTGTTCTCCCGCTGGATATTCGGGTTCAGGTAGCGTATAGAGGGCCGTTGTATCCTGCGGTTGTAGGATGCTTTCAGGGTATTGTTGTTCTTCAACTTCTTTGAAAGGTTCACACTGGGTACCAGGATCCCGTAGGATGGTATCTCGATATTATCCTCCGTACGTGTATACGCTGAAATGACCGTATGCTCATAGCGGGTTCCTGCCTTGAAGCTGTAGCCATTCTTAAGCGCAAGCGTATAGGCCAGGTATCCCGCGGTGATGTTCTGATCGTAATTCAGGTTATTGTTAAAACCGGATGTGGTAGATGGCTCATAAGCGCCTTCACCGATGGACTGAAAAGAAGTGAAGTCGCTGAACACACTGCGTATAATATTCTTTCCACCAAACTCCAGCATCTGGGTCGACCCGATAGGTGTTTGATAATCCACCTGCAGGGTGATCTCCTGGTTGTAGCTGTCGTTGTCATTGCGGAATCGGTTGAGCACGGTGCGGTCATTCGGATCCAGCACAAAGTTTTCAAATAATGAGTTGCCATTGTTTCGGCTGAACATCGATTGGAAACTGAATTCCCGTTGCGGTTTGTCGTAATAATGCGTATAGTTGAAACTTGCATCCACATTGTTGAACGCACCATTGTTCTCATTTTCCGCAAGCGTAGTGGCAATGAGGTTGTTGTTCAGATAGCGTTCCGTGGTCAGGTCATCCTGGAAGGTCCTGTTATTGCGCACGCCGAACCGCACGGATGCAGCAAGTGTATTCTTCTTGTCGATATCATAATCCCATCCCAGGTTATAGTTGCCAAACAGTCCGTTATTTCTTGTGTCTGCTCGCTGTATGTTGATGGTCTCATCGACTGTTCCGTCGTTCTGAAAGGCGCGCGTGAGCTGTTCATTTTCAAAGCTTCCGCTAGTGTTGTAGAAGGATCGGCCAAAGCCGCCGAGGGAGAAGCCCATTTTGCCGGTCCGCAGGTTTCCATTTAATCCGAGGTTTGAACCGCGAAGGCCTATTCCGGAATTGATATTGAGCGTGAGTCCACGGAGCGTATTCTTCTTCGTGATGATATTGATGATTCCGGCGGAGCCTTCTGCATCATACTTTGCAGAAGGTGAGGTGATCACCTCCACAGATTTGATTTCTTCTGCCGGAATCTGTTTCAGCGCATCCGACACGCTGCTGGCGACAATGGAAGACGGTTTGTTGTTGATCAATACCTGGATATTTTGATTTCCGCGGAGGGAAACATTCCCGTCCATATCCACAGAGAGGGTGGGTACCCGCTTCAGCACATCCGTAGCATCGCCGCCCCTTGATGTTACATCGTTTTCAGCGTTGTACACCAGACGGTCCACGCGTTCTTCGATCAAAGACTTTTGGCCTTCAACCGTCACGGCTTCCAGCACCTGCGGCGTGGGGCTGATGATAATGGTTCCCAGATCGACGTTGTCATTCTTATCGCTGATAGAAACGTCCAGCACCTTCGATTCGAACCCTATGAAGGAAATGACGACCTGATAATTGCCAGCAGCAATTTTAGATATCGTGAAAGCTCCCTTTTCATCGCATATTGTTCCATCGATCGGGGTTGAGGATCCGGGCACAGCGAGGGCAACATTCGCAAACTCCACCGGCGTACGGGTCAGGGAGTCACTTACAGTGCCTGAGATTTTTCCGTGGCCCTGGGCAAAGGCGCCAATGGCAAAGAAGAAAGCCGCTAAAAAAGTAAAGATAAGTTTCATTTAGGGGTAGTTAACACGTTGAGGATTCTCCACTTCACGACACCACGCAACAAGGAGAGAAACGGTAAACTTAATGGATAGTTCCGTCCCGGGAAGGAAATTAGACTGATCGCCCGACACATTCGACCTTTTGCTTTTTTAGCCAACATTACCCGAATCCGCGTCAGCGCGCACAATCGGTCGAACAATTAATTTCGATGGTCGAAAAAATGACTGTATCGGTCGCGCATTGGGTGGGATACCCTACCTTTATTGTCCTTACTTTCTCAGTTCATGATCATATGCAACCATTAATTCACCGCTCCAGGGTGGTTTTGATCCACCTTTCGTTCTGGTGTGTGTACCTCTCCTTCTTTATCTACCAGGTGATGTCCCATCAACGCGCTCCGGACATCGACTGGTTAACGATCCTAACCGTTGTTGGGGTGCAATTGATCTTTGCGCTGATCATCAGTTACACCAATTACTTTATTTTACTTCCCGCTTTCCTGAAGGACAAGAAGCTGGGTCGGTATCTGCTTCAATTCCTTGTCATCTTTGCCACAATCATCACACTGAGGTTATGGATTGGTCGCTACCTCTTCGACGGTTTCGCCGGGGGCAACGGTTATTTGTATACAACCCGGTACACCATACAGGTGGTCACTACCAACCTATTCATTGTGATCTTTCTTGGGATGATCCGCTTTGCAGTTGACTGGTTTGAATTCGAGGCCCGGCAAAAAAATGTGGAAAATGAACGGCTCACGGCTGAGTTGAATTTCCTGAAGGCACAGATCAATCCGCATTTTCTGTTTAATACGTTGAACAACCTCTACTACCTTGCCTATACGCAATCTGCCAATACCACCGAGGTAATTGCCAAACTGTCACAGATGATGCGGTACATGATCTACGAGTCAAACCATCCCCTGGTTCCGCTGAGTAAAGAGATCGAGTACATGGAAAATTACATCAGCCTGGAGCGGCTGCGGCTGAACGATCAGATCCCCATCAAGCTTACCATTGAAGGGGGGAATCCCCAGGGGTTGTTGATCACCCCATTGATTTTTATTACTTTTCTTGAGAATGCTTTTAAACATGGGGTGAGCAACAATCGTCCGCAATCGTGGGTGAGTATCAGGATTCAGATCCGGGAAAAGGAATGTGTTTACCGCGTTGAAAACAGCAAGATCCCGTTCAGCAAGCCTGAGGCGGAGCAAAAATCAGGAATCGGATTGCAGAATGTGAAGCGGAGGCTGGAACTGAGTTATCCGGAAAAGCATAGCCTGACCGTTGAAGACCTCAAAGACCGTTATTCAGTTCAATTGACTATACAATTAGCGTGAAGCTGAAGTGCCTCATAGTGGAAGACGAACCGCTGGCGCGAAACCTGCTGGCAGACTATGTCAAAAAAGTCCCGTTGCTGGAGTTAACGGAGGCGACTTCCAATCCACTGCAAGCCTTGGAGATCCTCAGGAACCGCGCAGTTGATCTGATGTTTGTCGACATTCAGATGCCCGAGATCACCGGGATTACGCTGTTGAAGACGTTACAGAAAAAACCGCTGGTGATCCTTACAACTGCCTATTCCGAGTACGCCCTGGAGAGTTATGAGCTGGACGTCGTGGATTACCTCTTGAAACCGATCACTTTTGACCGGTTTCTGAAGGCGGTAGAGAAAGCCGGCCAGCGCGTCACGCAACCGGCTATTCAGCCGCCTCCCGTCCAGGAGGAAAAAGGCAATACGTTCGTTTTTATCAAGGATGGGACGAAGCTTGTCAAAATCAATTACGAGGATATTCTTTTCGTGGAGGGGCTCAAGGATTATGTCACCATTGTAACGAAGACGCAAAAAGTGGTCAGTCTGCAACGGCTTAAGGCCCTGGAAACGCAGTTGCCCGCTGATAAGTTTATCCGCATTCACCACTCATATATTATTGCCATAAAGGCGGTCGACACCATTCACAAAGGTGAGGTTCAGATCGGGAGTCATTTTATTCCCATCAGCGATTCCTACCGGAAGGCTTTTAAGGATTTTATTGAGCGGAATCAGATGCAATAGAGGCGGATTCCTCAAAGATTTTTTGCAGAAATAGAAAACTCTTATACATTTGCAGTCCCAAAAGAATTGCGGTTGGCAGTTTCTGGGGTGAATAGGGAGCTTAGCTCAGCTGGTTCAGAGCATCTGCCTTACAAGCAGAGGGTCGGGGGTTCGAACCCCTCAGCTCCCACGTTGAAGATCAAAGCAGTCACGAGCGTGACTGCTTTTTTTGTTTAAACGTTTTAAAGCAACTTTAAAACACGGCCTTCCATGACGCCACACCAACCCAACCTTATTCCATTATTCTCTGGGGCATGCGTCGTGAGTACAGGTGAGCGATGAACAATGCAACAGCGTCGTCCGGGAATTCGGAATCGGGTAGCGTGCACCTGATCAATGTCCTGGTCTGCCGAGGGAATAAGGTCATGGCGCGTTTGGCCTCCACCTCCCGCTTTGCCCTGATATACTAAGCCTTTAGTAAACGTTTACAGAACAAATAAAGAAGGTACACTAAAGGCCTAATTCAGGGTACATCCCAGGGTGATGCCCCCGAATGACCCTCCTCAAGCCACAGGAACGCTCCATCCGGACACTGCCAACTCTTCGCATAGAGCATTTTGGCCTGATCACCGGAACCGGCCGTTGATCTTTTTCGTTTAAGGGATTATACCGCGAACCCAACGTGACATTGGCCATTTCTAACCGCTAATCCTTGAATCTATGGCAACGTATTCTGGAATCGTAGACCTGAAGGGAACAATCGGGAACCTATCGTTTTACAAGCGTAAGGGCGTCAACTGCGTGCGCAGACCCGGCGGCTTCACTAAAGAGAAATTGCAAAAGGACCCGCGACTGCGCCGCGTACGAGAGCACAATGCTGAATTCGGCACCCAGTCAACAGCTTCCAAATCCCTCCGGGTCGCCCTAGCTCCACTGCGAGAATTCTGGGACGGAACCTTCCCTAGTCGCCTGCTGAAAATCGGATCACGCGTTACCAAGCTCGCGACTGGGGTACACGGCCAACGACCCCTGGCCTTTTCGCGCTTTAAGCCCATACTCGAAAACCTGCAGCTGAACAAAACCCGAACGCTCGAATCCGTTCTGGCACTGGCTATCAAGTCCTCCCCTTCAACTACTCGCAACAGCAGCAAACTACAACTCGACATCGACATCCCCAATGCCGTCATCCCGCCGGATGGCTCAACGCACTTCCGCCTGGTGCACGCACTGGGTGTCATCTCCGATATCGAATACGAACCTGCCATCGAGGGCTTCATTCCCGTTGCCTACCAGGTAGACCGTATGGGTGCGCAATCGTACTCCGACTACATTTCACTCGCACAGGATAATGCGAGCATTACGCTCGAAACGAAGCTTGAAGTTGAACAAATGCCGGAAAATGCCACAGTCGTCGAAGTGGTCGGAATAGAATTCTATCAGGCAATAGCCTCTGTCTACGAACCATTCACGCAGGGGAAGGCAGCGATGGTGACAGCAGCGTTCTAACGGGAACTCAACAGTTCTAATGCTTCCGGAGGTGCACCAGCCTGATAAATGAGGTATCGGTATAAAAATTATAGCTCCAACCTCACATGAGCAAAGAAAAGCATACACCTCCCAAAATCGTCTATATCTGCACCGGCGGAAAATGTAAAAAACGCGGCAGCAAGGAGATCAGTAAACTTCTTCGGGATTACGCCGAAGACCACGGATGGGATGACGTGGGTGTCATCAAAACGCACTGCACCGACAATTGCAAGCACGGTCCGGTTGTCTGTTTACAACCAGACAATACGTGGCACTTCCATGTGGATGAACACAAGGCAGTGGCAATCATAAAAGAATTTGGACTTAAAGACCGGACGATCTAGTCGGGCTTGTACGCAATATCAGGGATCTTTTTGTCGATCATATAGATACCGACACCTTCTTCCCCGATGACGTCGAACAATTCGAGCGCACGCCGCGCAATGAACTCTTCCTCCACCTGCTCCTGGAGGAACCACTGCAGGAAGTTGATCGTGGTGTAATCTTTCAGCTTGTAACACTGATCGATGATCCGGTTGAATGATTGTGTATTGGCGATCTCCTGCTCCAACGCCTGTTCGAACGTCGAGCGTAATGAATTGAAGTTCGAAGGAATATCGGTTATTTCCGGTGAGAGCGCTTTTCCTCCTACGTCGTTCACATACTTGAACAGCTTCAACATGTGGCTGCGTTCTTCCCCGGATTGCTTATAAAAGAAATCAGCGCTGTTTGCAAACCCGTGCTGGTCACACCAGGATGCCATCGCGAGATAGGTGGCAGAAGCTTTGGCCTCCTGCTTGATCTGGTCGTTCAGGATCTTTTCAATCTCTTCAGTCAGAGAAGTTTTTTGCCGTACGAGGTCTCTCATATATAAACGCGTTAAATTCCGTTGATGCTAATTTAATACTTAATGCGTGTTTATGTATGAAAAAAATCAAGCCCGACTAGCGGCGGGGCTGTGCTGAGAAATTAAACGGCAATTCTGTACAGGCGCTCGTGGAGGATACTGTTCAACTGCAGCATCACCCTGGCACCGGCGAGGAGTTCCTTAAATTCCAGGAGCTCAGAAAGCGTTAAGACATAGCAACGTTCGCTGCCGCAGGGAGAAATGATCTCAATATCAGATGATTTAGCCGGATTCAGGGCCATCGCATCGACGTCGATGCTGTCGACGAGCTTTTTCAGGGCAAAAAAGCAAGGAAACTTGTATTCCGTCATGTAGCCGCCAAAATCAATACCAAAACAGCGTTTGCTGTCACTTTGGTACACACAACCATGCGGGGTTCTGAAAATTTCCTTGAGTTGTTCTGCTACTTTCATCGATGGACGACAGCTACAAAACTAGCGCTATTTAGAATCAGTTCAAATAGAATCTAATCTTTTCAGAAAAAAACTGGAACTCAATCCCAGGTAATGTTTAAATTCAGCCATCCTGACGCCCTCATTATGAATAACAAATGGAAAAACCGCTTTCTCTACTGGACGCTGGCAACGATTCCATTGCTCGCGATTGTGATGCTGTCATCCCTTAAGATCCTGGATTCTTTCTTCTTCTTCATGTTTTTACTCTTTTACACATTCACGTACCGACCGTTGCTTGATATCCGAAGACTCCTGAGCCTCGGCGTAATTGAAGAGAAAGACGCATGGAGATTCTTTGTTCCCTTTGCCATTGACAAGATAAGATACATCAAACCGCTTTGGTTAGGTTAACCCTCGCTGAACCTACTTCCTAGGACCGTAAATCGGTGGTTCTTTTCCACGTTCAAGGGCGCCAAGGTCGGGCGCCTTACCACTAAATCCATCTGTAATGTTGGGCAGAGCAACACCTGAATCAACGGCCTGGCTCGACGCCCTCAATCTGAAGTCATAATCCTTAACGGGATAAATATGTCCGCGTTTCTCCGGATCCGGCAGCGGCACCTGTTCAAAGATCTTGTCTTTTATCTCCACCCCGTGCAATTCAAATCCTGTTGCTTTCGAGAATTCCTTCAGCGAAGAAAAATCCGCGAAAGCAAGTTCGCGCTCGTCAGCATGGTTCAGTGAATCGGTTTGCGGATAGCGGATCCGGTAATTGACACTTGAATCCTTTTTCCGGTATCCATTGTAGTCGAAAGACGAATAGTTCGTGAACGTTGTCGCGCTCAGGGACGGGCGGTTATCGTAGGGGCCGATAAAAAGGTTGTTTCTGAAATGCCCGTTCGAAAAGTTATTAATGGCAGCCTCGGCGATGAAAGTGTTGTTATAAGTAAGGATTCCCGCCGGCCGGATCGTATACTTCAGGGCAGTACCCGGCACGTTGTAACAGATATTGCGGATAAAATACACCGGGCCCCCGAAGGCGGGCTGGGCGCTGAGTGCCGCGTGGTACGCGTTAAATCCCCTGTTCTCAAATATCCTGATGTTGTGGGAGCCACCGTCGGCTTCGATGAAATCATCGGCCATGTTGAAGATGTCGTTCCGGTAAAAATCCACCGACACGGTCTTCTTTCCCGTTTCAGGGAGTCCGTGCGTATCAATGCAAATGCCATCGTGGAAATAAGCGATGTAGTTGTGACATACAACGTGACTTTGGCCGTACACTTTGATCGCGTAGTAAGAAGTCAGGGGTGAAGGTTTCTCCAATCCGTACCAGCCAACCAGCGTATCCGGGTCGTGGCGACCGATCATTACGTTGTCGGCGATATAGAAGTCTTTTGAGTCTGCGCTGTACGTCATGACTGCGATGCCGATGTCTTCCATCCTGCAGTTTTTTACTGTTAAGCCCTTGCTTCCCATCACACGTTTCAATCCCGCGTAAAATGCAACATCGGTATTCCGGATTGTGAGCCCTTCAAAATAATGATAGTCTGCAGCCATGACGTCAAAGAGGCGGTAAGCGCCATCGCCGTCGAAGATCACTTCGCCGTCGCCGGCAGCCTTGATGGCGATCGGCTTCTCCGGTGTTCCTTTCTGCGTGAAGACATAGGCGCCGTGGAAATCGAGTGCGAGCACATCAGCATATTTCAGCCGATCGCCCTTATAAAGGCCTGCATGCACGAGGATCACGTCGCCGGGCTGCACACGGGGTTCGGGAACATTCCACCAGTCACCGGTATTACCGCCACCATAATAGGCTTCGTTCAGGCCCGTGAACGCAGGTGTCTCTTTCGGGCCGTCATAACCCGGAGGATACACGTGGTATATCTGGCCGTATCCGTAAGGTTTCGGTTCTGATTTCGTCTGAATGAAGACCGTGTGGTGATCGACTCCATCAATACCATCGGGATCCGAAAGCTGAAAACTGCATTCGTACACCGTTCCGGACTCCAGGTTGAAAATGCTGCCGGCAAACATATGTTCCGTAGTATATACCCACCGTTGTTCATGGCCATATACCTTTTCACCGCCGACCCTCAAAAGCGGATGTCCCCCCACCCAATCATCCGTTCCTTTTTTCCGGAATTGTACGTTTACACGGGCGTTCCTGTTTTCATCTCCTGATATCGTCCATTGAAAGCCCGCACACAGAAGGGTAGGTGGTTCAACAATGAAGTCGTTTGTTTTCGTTTGGTTTTTTACCCCAGATACCGGAGGCTGTTGCTGCGCCGCAAGGATGCCGCACATCATGATGGTGAAGGCCGAGAATAGAAATTTCATTAGCGGTTGTTTGCGGATACGTGGCATGCAAAACTAAGGCGTGAAAAGTACGCTTCACTAAAATATAGTTTTGTCGCTGACATTCCAACATCATGAACTGCTGGAGTCATGCCCGCAGCGCACTTTCTTCCGGCATATGAAAAACAACATGATCCTGAAAATTATCAAGCCTTAAACGCGTGGAGGCCGGGGGATCGCCCGATTTCCGCCGAACCTAAGGCGAAGCATAAAGTCTGCAACTGCGTGTCTTCTTGGCTACTCAACCAACTGAAATGTCCTGGAAATATTAAACCCGAAGTGGATGTCTCCATCGAAAAAATCGCCTGCGGTCTCGGTAATGAACCCCTTTTCAATCATGCTCCTTGAATTTGTGAAATGCAATTGAAAGACATGACCGCCGGTTTCAATATCAAAGCCGACAGCAATTGAATTTGGGAATGCTTCATTATCTCTGTTGAGCTGGTAATAATATTCGGCATTGAATGAAAGGCGTTTCGTCAATTTGATGCGACCTCCGGCGCCGAAGGCATAAACACTGTTCTCATCCGCGCTTTCGAGCACCTCATTGCGGTGAACAAAGGTAGGGACGAGCTGAAACGAAAAAGATGATGTGAACTTCCTTGCGAAGATTGCCTGGTAGGTATATGACAGCCGGGAGTTGAAGGTAGGCTCCTCTCCGGGAACAGTTGACCTCAAGGTTTTGACTGCGATACTGGAAAAGCCGGCAACGGAAATAGGGACATTACGTCCATTGCTGTTCTGCTGCCGCAGAAATTTGTATTTCAAGAATCCGTCAAAAGTTTTTTCAAAGGAATTTCTGCCCACACCCGCATTCAGCCTGTCAGAGATGCCATAGTCAACACCAAGCCTGACATTTGATTCGTCCAACCCAAAAAGTTCATATGCTCCGCTGTTCAATCGTCCGAATCTGTGACTGATGATGACGTCGAGCACACCTTTTTTCCGGGTTTCAATAGAATGCCCGTTGATCAGTCTCGTCCCTTTAAAAGTCTGTTCAGTAAAAACGCTTACCGGAGCGTTTTCTTTATCAATTAGTTCCATCAGATCGTCCTGCGCCCGAACACCGATACAGGATATCACCGATATGAAAATACCTGTTAAAAAGAATTTCATCATGTAGTACATTAGGGATTCATGGGTTGATAATTGAAAGAGATGGCCACCTCGACGACCTCAGCAATATTATTGATGACCAGTCGCGGCACCTCGATCTTAAAATCTTTTACTGTCAATGGAAAGATCGCTTTGGCCTGAATGGTTCCTCCGCGAACCACTGCGTCGGCCTTCAGGCTAAGAGGCTGCGTTACTCCATGAAGGGTGATTTCTCCCGTGATATCCAGGCTATAGTTTCCTTCCTTTGTAAAATCGACCTCCGCAATATTGACGATCATTCCTTTAAAAGTCGCTTTCGGGTATTGATCGGATTCAACATAATTTTCATTGAAGTGTTCTTCCATGAGCGCTTTTCTGAAATTGAATGACCGCATGAGCATGGAAGCAACAATCTCCCCTGTTTGGGGATCAATGATACTGACCGCCTGGTCATTTTCAGCCCTGATGTCTTCCATGGGAGCGGATGAAAAGAAAGAGGCGTGTCCATGCCGGTCAATGTATTTTGTCTGGGCACAGACACTATGGAAACCTATGATTAACATTGATACCAGAAACATTTTCATGTTTGGACGCTTTTTAAGTGGACACGCTCTTTCATTTTTCCTTTTCCAGTAAAATACACTTCTCGACCACTACGTCGAGCAAGAAACCACTGCAGATCCCTTTTATAGTAACCTGGTTTCCGGCCCGTAAAAATTGAACGTCATCTTTACGGTTGCCCTGCAGATAGCAACTGACGCCATTCATTTGGGAAACATCTCCCAACATCAGCACAACGCTGCTGTCATGGAATATTATTTCCTGTAAATAACCCTCGACCTCAAGCACCTTTCCTGTATAGAGGACGTTCGCCGTCTCTTCATTGCTGGAAAAAGCATCTGCAAGCTGTTTTGCTGATAATTTGTAGGCAGCCTCTTTGTTTCTGACCGAAGCATGGGGTTTAAAGTACATCCATGCAGCGTAAACAACAGAGATGGCGGCCACCAGCAAGACGAGATAGAGAATGACTTTCCGTTTCATGCTATTATGCGGATTAATTATTCAGGGCGCCGTCATCGACCCAGCATGCAATGAAGTCGATTTGCTCCCGTGTCAGCGATCCGTTCTGCGGCATGGTTCCGTTGCCCGTCAAGGTTTTTATCTGAGCAGCGTTATCATGAATGTTCTTGAATACCCGGAAGTCAGGAGATTGGGTGCCCGCATGACATCCACTGACAGCGCATTTAGTCTGTATAATACCTGCAACCGTAGCTGAGTAGCTCACCCCGGAGGCTACGGTCACACGTTGATTTACTTCACAGCCGGTGGCATCGGTCACTACCAGGTCGTGGTCACCTGCCGGCAACCCGGCAAAAGTATTAGTCGTTGAGAAACTTCCTGAGCCCAGCTTGAACTGGTAAGGCCCGGTGCCATCAAAGGCACTTACAGTAAGCGTTCCGTTGGACGTCTTGCACCCGGAAGTGGTAGCTTCAAAGGTAATATTCATACCAACCCCATTTTTCACAGTTGCTTCGAGTTTAGTCTCGCAGTCATTATCATCCAGTGCCGAAATTTCGTATACGCCCGCACCCAGACCTTCAAAGACGGCACTCGACCCTGGCGCATTGTCGCCGATGCTGTATCGATAATTCCCTGACCCACCCGATGCTGCAACTTCGACAGATCCATCCGCGGCTCCGCAGACTGCATCTGTCACCGAAACCAATTCAAGCGCCACGGGATTCGCACTGCAATCCACCGGCTCAGGTGCCTCTTCAGATTCACATCCTTGCCAGGTAATTGCATGCATTACCATCACGATTCCAATCCATCTTTTCATCATAAAAACAATTTTAAAATACCGCAGGAAACGTCCCCGCGGTATTATGTTGAAAACTTACGGTGCATTCGATCCTATATTGCCCTGGGCAATGCGGGTAGCCAGATTCGCCGGGCTGAGATGAACATTTATATGTCCGTTGTAATTGATCAACTCATCATACGTAATGGCAGTCCCATCCTTCAAGGCATTTGCGCTCGTGACGCTTTTTCCTGTGGCCCCATTGACATTTTTAAGGTCCAGGACAATGCCTCCGCCTGTAGCAGCGTTATTCGCGTGAATGTGAGCAGGGTGATCACCGCCATCCACGGTACCAGTCAGGCTAAGGGTAATCTGTGTTTTTCCATTGCTGCGCTTTTCAAAAGTGGCAGTTCCGCTGACACCCGATGCGGATAATTCGTTGAGGACATACTCCTTCTTGTCACCTGTAAGCCCATTCTGACCAATATCGGCCTGGGCAATAAAAGATCCTGCTCCATGAACGTTTAGATACCCGTTGAATTCGAGTAGCTGGTCATAGGTCATCGGCGTACCGTCGTTCATTTGTTTGACATTGCTTTTTGCAAGTCCTGTTGTTCCATCCACATTATTCAAGTTGATGACGATCCCTCCCCCTTCTGCCACAGTATTTGCATGGATGTGTGACGGGTAACTTGCGCCCGTCTCAGTATTCTGCAGTGCCACCGTCACCAGCGTATTTCCATTCTTTCTTTTGGAGAAAGTAGTGGTTCCGGTCACGGAAGGGAGTGCCACCGGTGACATTTGATACACCTTTGTATCGCCGGTAAGTTCGTTCCCCCCGATATCACCTTGCGCAAGGAGGCTCGCGCCAGAATGTACATTCAGATAACCGTTGTATTGAAGAAGTTCTTCGTAGGTAATGGCTGTTCCGTCGTTGCGTTGCGTGACGTTTGTCCTTGCCCTACCGGTAGTGCCGTCTACGTTACTCAGGTCAATGGTGATCCCACCGGTTTCGGCAGCGGAGTTTGCGTGTATGTGTGAAGCGTAATCCCCTGCGGGAGTGCCCGTCAGGTCAACCGAGACCAGGGTCTGTCCGTTTACGCGTTTTGAGAACGTCGCCGTCCCGCTGATCGCAGGATCTGAGACAGCATTCAACGTATATTGCTCGCTGTCTCCCGTCAGTTCATTTTCACCAATATCTCCCTGGGCCACGAGCGTCCCCAGATCCGAAGAACTCATATGAACATTTACATATCCATCGAACGCCAGGAGATCTTCATAGCTGAGGGCTGTGCCATCATTCAACGCGTTCACCACTGTTTCACTTTTGCCCGTAGCCCCATCAACCGAGGTGAGATCAAGGACAATGCCTCCACCCTCAGCCGCTGCGTTAGCATGGATGTGCGCGGGATGCGTGTTGCCGGCCTGTGTTCCGCTCAGATCAAGCGTAATCAGTATCTTATCATCATCGCGCTCAGCGAAGGTCACGGTGCCGCTGATGGCAGGATTCGAAACGGAAAAAAGGTCGAACGTCTTACTGTCGCCCGTAAGTTGTGGTTCCGGATCATCGTCATTGTCACAGCCAGGGAAATACATGAGCGCTGAAAGGATCAAGCTCGCCATCAATAGCTTTCGGAGGAAGATTTTCATGATTGTAGGTTTTTTAGTTTTAGCAAAAGGGTTCCATGAACTGATGCGCTCAGTTTCTTTATGGTGTTTTACAGGAAATCGCGTGCTATTCCTTGTCGGGACCCCGACTTCGGACAGGTAAGGAGATATTCCTTCTCCCGAGGATTTTGTACCGCAGTGTTACGGAAGCGCCGGCGCTGAACAGTTTCACGTTAGACCATCCGATCTCTTCGAGAGGGATCTTGACATACGGTTCAATGCCTGCCATCAGGCCAGGCAAAAGCTGACGTTCGTATCCGATGGTGAAATTCACCATATTAAAAAGAAATCGTGAACTGCGTTTTGAATCCCATCCCTCCTTTGCACCCGGGTTAGGTTCTTCAAAGTTGTATCGGTACGACTCACTTTGCATGAGGTAACTCGAGGCACCCGCGCCTGCGAGCCATCTGTTTTTTCCATTACTGGCAATGGTATATTGGAGCATCACAGGGAATTCCAATATATCACACGACCCATCAATACTATAAGGAACCACTCCATTGGTGTAATATTTCCAATATCCTGTTGGAGGCTTATAGTCTTCACCGTCGCCTGTATAGCGTTTGTTGTTTTTGATCACGCCTGCCGACAGGCTCCACCGCTTCATCACATGATAATGTATCATTGCCCCATAAGCTTTTCCCGGTGTGGAATATTGATTCGATGTACTGCTGAAATCAGGAGCGAAGGAAAGCAGAAGGCTCAACCTCGGCGTAGCCACATGTTTCATTTCAGAAGCAAGCTCCTCCTTGACAGTGGTTTCCGCCTTTCCTGTATCCACTTCCTCCGCACCAGGAAGCTGCACGTCGGCCTTCTGCTTATTCTTTTCTGCCATTGCAGGTGTTAGTAATATCAATTGATCGTATAGTTTCTTCCTGTCCAAACCTGATGTCGCAAAATGATCACCCGTGTGCGCCCCTGCGGTTGAGAGGATTTTCTCCCCGTTATCCCTCAGCATCACATTCCCGGCATCACGCTGACCCCGATTGTTGCCTCGCACTGACGCATCCAGTTGACCATTGTTCGATTGGGCCTGCGGTGAATGAACTTCATCCACCCCGTTGCCTGGCGAAACACTTTCAGCCTGGACAGGCTGCAATTGAGACTTGTTCTCTTGATTACCTCCGTTACTATCAGAAGAGAGGTCGTTATTTGTGTCCGCTGGGCCGGTCGAGGCTGCATCTGTTTTTTCAACCTGGGCCGGTGCCGATGTTGTGGTCGGCGAAAAGTCAATGACCTCGTAGCGCATGTTCAGCAATACCAGGGCGGAGAACAACAACACCGTGGCAGTGACAACTGTCGCTGTGATTGTGTTCGGCGTTTTTTGCGCGCCCACGACATCTTCGCCCGCGTCGAGCCGTGCCTCGAGCTTCTTCCAATCTTCTTCATTGAAAGTTACGTCATCGCTGGCGGCAGCTTTGCGGAAGAAATCTTCCAGCCTATCGTTATCGGGTTCCAGCATAGTCTGCTTCAAAAAAATCTTTTAATATAACCTTCAACTGCTCCTTGGCTTTGAACAAATTTGATTTCGACGTACCCGGGGCGATGTTCAGCATGCCCGCAATTTCTTCGTGCGTATAGCCTTCTATCACATAAAGGTTGAAAACGGTGCGGTACGCCGGAGGAAGTTTTTGCAATAGGGCGATCACTTCCTGATAAGAAATACCCGAAAGTATGCGCTCACTATCCAATTCCTTTTTTGCCTTTTGCATTTCTTCCACTTTGACCTCCCGTTGCTTTTTGTGATAATGGTTAATGGCGGTGTTGATCAATATTTTTCTCAGCCATGGTTTGAAGGGTTTGCTCAGGTCAAATGCTCTCAGGTTCGTAAATATTTTCATAAATGCATCATTTAAGATCTCTGAGGCTTCGTCGCGATTGCCGGCGTACCTGAGGCAGATGCTCATGCTGTAATTATAGAACGCCTGATAGAGCAATTTCTGACTCAACCGATGCGCGCGTAGGCATCCCTCCAACAAGGACCTGATATTTTCTGTGTGATCTTCCAAGGAGCCGCTTTTAATACCAGTACATGGGTAATCAGGGATTGGTTGCCTGGCCTGGAAAATTTAGATGTCGCTAACCTCCAGGATGGGTGCGGGCGGGACCCGCTTGATAAAAATTCCAGTGGCGCAGAAAAACGCACCCAATACTGAATATACCTGTAAAACCGGGTTTTTACAACTTGAAGACCTGATTTTTGACCACCCGTCCACCGGCATGAATTTATTTTTCGGAAACCTTTGCGCCGGAATACGTGATGGCATGGCTTTTCGTTTGGGTTAAAGAAAGGCAGGATCGCGCGCTGAACCACAGATTTATTCGTGTGTTTGTGTGTTTTGGGGGTCTGGTTTCATTTTTGCCGTGTATTTTTGTCAAAATATTTTTTAACCTTGAAAATACTCCGCAGGGTACTTTTTTACTCAACCCTCTCGTTGGGCGTTATGGTCATCGCCCTGACGGTCTCCGTCTATCTGTATAAAGACCGGATCATTCAGCAATTCATCAGGGAGGCCAACAAACAACTTAACACGCCGGTCTCCATCAAAAGAATAGAAGTTTCTGTCTTTGAGCAGTTTCCCCGGCTGTCGATCGTGTTTCATGATGTTTATGTTGAGGATAGCCATCCCGGAAAATATCCGCTGCTCACCGCCAGGAAGATTTCGTTTCAGCTCAATCCACTTGCCGCCTGGGGGGGTGATTACACGATCCGGGGATTAGAGATCCACGACAGTGAAACGCATCTGAAGATCAGTGACGAAGGAGAGAACAATTATACCATCGTCAAAAAACAAGCATCCGGAAAATCACAGAGTTCAATCGGCTTCGCTCTTTCGAACGTGTCGCTGCACAATACAACGGTACATTACCTGGACCTGAGGATCCTGCAGGACTTTACCTTTACAAGCGACAGGCTTAAAGCTTCTATCCATTCTGCCCGCGACATTTATGATATCGAGGCGCAGGGGGGACTTGTCACGGAAAAAATGCTCATCGGAAACAATAATTACCTGAAGGGGAAATCCTTTGAAATCGAAAGCCACCTGCTGTACGACGACAACAAGAAGCACCTTACCATCCACCCTTCTGATCTGAAACTTAAGACCTCCTCCTTTACAGTGAGCGGCACATACGGGTGGAAGGACAAAAACATTGTTAACCTGTCCACTACCGGAAAAGACACTGATATTCAGACGCTCTTGTCACTGCTGCCGGAATCCCATGGGAAAAAATTAGACCACTATAAAAGTAAAGGCGATGTTTACTTCAACGCACACCTGAACGGGGAGATCTCTTCCAGTGCCAGTCCCTCGCTGTCCATTGACTTCGGCTTCAACGACGCGACCCTCTTTCATCCCGAGTACAAGACCAGGATTGAAAACGCCAACCTGACAGGATCTTTTTCTACCCGCGCTGTCAATGACTTAAAGCAGGCAAACCTCTCCCTGAAAAACATCAATGGGAAACTCAACAACGAGAACTTCGAGGCCAATTTTATTATCGACAATTTTACAGACCCGGGAATTGTCCTGGATTTCAAGGGAAAAATTGACGCCCCCGCTGTTCTTGATTTCTATCCCGTTGAGGATATTCACTATGTTTCCGGTTCCCTGCTGGTAGACATCGCGTTTGAAGGGAAGATAAACCTGCTTAAAAATAAAAATACAGCCCAGCGAGTCTCGACCCTGGGCACGGTAGACCTCAAAGGAGTCAATCTGTTGTATGGCAAGAACAGGATCCCGCTTGAAAACCTCGAAGGAAATTTGCAGTTCAACAACAATGACCTTGCGCTCAGTAACGTTACGGGCAAACTCGGTGATTCAGACTTTTTACTGAACGGATTCTTTAAGAACATCATCACGTTTCTCCTTTTCGAAAATCAGCCCATCGGGATTGAAACCGATCTCAAGTCGAAGTATATCGACCTCAACCAGCTGTTTTCTCTTGGCTTCGGCGAGTACGGTGAGGACAACAAGGCACCGGATGAATTCACTTTCAGTTTATCCAAAAATGTCAATCTCAATTTTAACTGTGATATTAAATCTCTCCGGTATAAAAGGTTCCACGGGCAGGCTATCCAGGGCGATCTCCTTGTAAAAAATCAGATGGCTGTCTCACGCAACCTCTCCTTGAAAACAATGGGAGGCAACCTGAAGCTATCCGGCATTGTGGATGCGAAAAACAATAAGGCCATTGATGTGGTCACAACCTTAAAACTCAACGGCATCAACCTCGACAGTGTTTTCTATGTATTCGAAAATTTCAATCAAACCTTCGTACAGGATAGACATTTAAGAGGCAAAGCTACCGCCGACGTGAACCTTGAAATGGCGCTTAACCAGAACCTGAGACTGTTCCAGGAAACGTTGATCGCCGACATCGGAATCTCCATCGCCAAAGGCGAATTGAATAATTTCGAGCCGCTGAAAAAACTTGAACGTTACCTCGGCGATGAAGGCCTCGACAGGTTGCGTTTCTCAGACCTGAAAAACGATATCCACATCGAAAACAAACATATTTATCTGCCGCAGATGGAAGTGCGTAGCAACGTGACCAATATCAGGATCAGTGGTACCCATACCTTTGACCAGCGCATAGACTACAGGTTGATCACGCCGTTGCGAAGAAAACGGATTTCGGATCCCGAAGCGGAAGGCGCGCTGGAGGCTGATGCTCAAGGTAACAGCCGGTTATTCCTGAAAATTACTGGCACCACAGACGATTACCGAATCGCCTATGATACGGAAGCGGTCAAGAAGAAGATAGTCGCAGACCTGAAAAAAGAAGTCGAGGAACTCAAAGATGCCTTCCGGTCAAAGGGCAAGAAAAAGGAAAAGGAGCTTGAGGTTAGTAAAGACGAGTATTTTGATTGGTAGCGATGCCCGGCTTCCGGTGGAAATTAAACCTAACCCTGGGCTATTGCTTCTCGGAGATAGTCGTTCAGAGGCTTGATCGCTTTGCAACCGTTGGCCACGACGCTGATAAATTTTCGATCAGTGACCTGTTTATCTGTAAGCGGCATCTCCACAATGAAACTTTTGAGCTTCAGCAATTCAATGTCGGGATGTTCTTTGGGGTAGCCTTTGGGGGCGGTCTTTAGTTTATCGAATTCGTCAAAGTCCTCGAAAAACTTACGAAAGTTCCTGCCTTTCATGATCTTTTTCAGTCCTTCAGGATTATAATCGATCTCCTGGCGTATTCGTGCAAGATTATTCGCGTCGGGCATATAAATACCTCCGGCGAGAAAGCTCTTATTGCCCGGCTCGATGTGCAGGTAATATCCTGGCTCCTGAACGAGTCTTCCATTCGGTGAAAAGCCGGCACCCATATTTGTTTTGTACGGGCGCTTATCTTTGCTGAACCGCACGTCGCGGTAGATCCGGAAGGGTAGTTTCTTCGGATCGAGTCCGCCAAGTCCGGCATCAAACTTCGAGAGTTCCTTCAACACCGCGCTGACTACTTCTTCAAACTCCTGTTTAGCCTCCAGGTAAGCAGACTTATTTTTCTCGAACCATTCACGGTCATTGTGTCTGGCCAGATTCTTTAAAAATTTTAGTACGACTTCAACTTCCATAGTTCTAACGGGCGACTGACGTAAATGGCTATAAATATTCGACGACGGTTTCGAGGCCGATTCCCCGCGAGGCCTTCACCAGCACCGTCGCATGTTCAATCGGATATTGCTTCAGCTCCTGTACCAGTTCCTCTTTCCTGACAAAGTATTTCGCATAGGGTATCTCATGCAAGGCTGACTTGAAGAGGGTGCCGCACAAATAAACGTTCATAAACCCTTTTTCGCGGATGAGTTTGCCGATCGCCTGGTGTTCGTGTGCAGCTTCTTCTTCCAGTTCAAACATATCGCCGAGAATGAGCGTTTTATTTACGGCGTTCATGGCAGCCATATTTTCGATCGCGGCCTGCATCGAGCTGGGGTTTGCATTATAGGCATCCAGGATAATGGTGTTCGTTCCTTTTTTCACCACCTGTGACCGCATATTCCCAGGAATATATTCCGCTACAGCCTGGTTGGCGAGATGAGGATCCACACCAAAGAATTTTCCCAGACACAAGGCAGAAGCAATATTTTCAAAATTATACCCACCTATCAATTGCGTTTGCACTTCTTCTCCATTATCCGCTTCTATTTTAACAAGCGGGTCCGCCGCGATCAGTTGGGCGCGATAGAAATTACCGGGAGCAGGATAATAAAAAGGCTTCGTGAAAGCTTTGGACAAGTCCACAAGCAGTGGATTTTTTGAATTGACAAAAACAATTCCGCCGTTGGAAAGCAAATGCTGATACAGCTCCGACTTGGCCTTCACAATATTTTCAAAGCCCCCAAAAGTGCCGATATGCGCCTTGCCGATGTTGGTAATAAAACCATGGGTCGGGTTTGCGATCTCACACAGCATGGCGATTTCACCCGGGTGGTTCGCGCCCATCTCTACCACCGCTATTTCCACCGAAGCGTCTATGGACAGTACTGTAAGTGGAACACCGATGTGGTTGTTCAGATTGCCTTTTGTGGCCAGTGTTCTGAACTTCTTGCTGAGTACCGCGTACGCAAGCTCTTTACTTGTAGTCTTGCCGTTCGAGCCCGTGAGGGCGATGACTGGAATTTTTAGTTGATCGCGGTGATAGCGGGCAAGTTTCTGCAGCGTTTCGAGCACATTCTCAACAAGTATGCATCGGTCATCGACCTTATATTTCCCTTCATCGATCACAACCCAGCTTGCGCCTTTGCTCAGCGCTTCAGCTGCAAACTCATTGGCGTTGAATTTATCACCTTTCAGTGCAAAGAATACCGACCCTGGCGTGATTTTCCGGGTATCCGTCGATACCAAACCGCTTTCCGCAAACCGTGCGTATAAATTTTCAATCGCTGTATTCATGGCCCCGATAAACTTTGTAATTTGCCTTCAATCAATCCTGCACAATTTTTTCGCGGCAAGATAACAGGTGAAGGGTCGTCTGCGTTAAGTAAAGAGAAATATTTTCATGATTCGAGCGGTATGTTTTTTCGTGTTGTTTGCTCCATCTGTCGTACAGGCGCAATTCACCTATACGCTGGATCAAAGCATCCCCGTCCGGCATCTGAAAGGTGACGCGCTTTCGCTGGCCTGGGCGGGGGGACTGAATGCCGCTCAATTCAATACCATGGACCTTAACGGGGATGGAGACGAAGACATGGTGGTCTTTGACCGCATGGCAAACAAAGTGATCACGTTTCTTGACGACGACAATCAGTATTTATCCGCGCCAGAATATGAAAATCTTTTTCCGGAGCTTTCCAACTGGCTTCTCCTTCGGGATTACGACTGCGATGGCAGGAAAGATATTTTTACGGGCGATGTCTTAGGGATCAGGGTTTACCGGAACATCACCTCTGAGGGGGGACTTCCCGAGTGGGAGCAATACTTTTTCACGACGGGTTTTCCCGGTGCCAAAAGCGCGGTGGTGCAGACACAAGGCTTTGAATATAAGGTCAACCTCCAGCTCCAAAATGACGATCTGCCCGCCATCAGCGATATCGATGGAGACGGTGATCTTGACATCCTGAATGTTCAGTACGGAGGCTATAGCGTTGAGTTCCATCAAAACCTCAGCGTAGAAAATTATCAGACATGCGACTCCCTTGATTTCAAACGCATAACCAGAACATGGGGAAATTTTCGGGATTGTGAATGCGGCCAGTTTGCATTCAACGGCGGGCCATGCCCTCCGGGTACGGGAGGAAGAACAAAGCATGCTGGCGGAAAAAGTCTTTTGACACTCGACCTCAATGGCGACGGGCAACTGGACCTCCTTTTTTCGGAAGCAGAATGCAATCACTTATTCGCTTTACCAAACGGAGGAACTTCCATCAACCCCGTTATTGAAAGTTCTATCGTCTTTCCTCAGAATAACCCGGTAAACTTTGTCACCTTCCCGGCTGCATTCTATGAGGATGTGGACTTTGACGGAAAAAAAGACCTCATTGCCACACCCAATATTTTTACCCGGGAATTTCTCAGCACGAATCTCCGGGAATCGACATGGTTGTATAAAAATACGGGCACCGATAACAATCCGGTTTTCACATTCTCGGAAAGAAACTTCCTGCAGCGACAGATGATCGATCTGGGCGACAATGCCATTCCTGCGTTCATCGATTTTGATGGTGATGGCGATTATGACATGTTCGTGAGCAGCCATTCATCTCAGAATTATTCATCAACGGTACATTTATACGAAAACACAGGCTCCGCCTCCGTTCCCGAATTTACTTTGTCATCAGACGATTTTCTGGGATTTTCCACGTCGAAATACTACAACCTCAAGATTCAGTTTGCAGATATGGACGCTGACCAGGCTGTTGACTTTGTGTTTACGGCCACAAACTTTGACGACAACATCACCAGGCTGTATTATCTCAAGAACAAAAGCAACACCCTCCTGGATTTTGATAATACATCCCTGCACAGTCTCGATTTCAGTTTGACCAGTACCGAAAATGTTCACATCACCGATATCAATGAAGACGGCCTTCCCGATATTCTTGCCGGGCGTAGCGAAGGCAACCTCGAATACTGGCGAAACGCCGGGATCGCGACGGCTCCGTTATTTATTCTGGAAGAAGCGGATTTCCTTGGATTCAACACTTCAGCCCTGCGCCAGAACCTCGCGTGTGCAACTGCCGACCTCGACGGAGATGGGAATGTCGATCTTGTCATTGGCGATCAGTCGGGAAAACTCGGCGTGATCGGCGACTTCCGGACTGCTTCGTCACCGGAACCCGAAGAGGACCTTATCTTTAACCCGGCACTGGAAATGTACCGTGACAAAAACCTGGGTGGCCGGATCTGGCCCACGGTGGTCAACTTATTCAATGCCAACAGGCCCGCCATCGCAGTTGGTAACGTACTGGGAGGCGTTCATATGCTGAGGAATGACGAAGGGAAGTCACTTCCGGAAACGCCGGAAGTAAATGTTTTTCCGAACCCTGTTGCGAAAAATGACGAGCTCAAGATTCATGCGGACCGGCCCGTAAGCATGCAGGTCATTTCTGTTCTCGGTCAACAACTCAGCCCTGGCGTACTGCTGAAACCAAATCAAACCAATCGCTACACGCTTCCGCCGCTTTCATCCGGGCTATACCTCCTGAAGTTCACGACGAACAAGAAATCATATACGCAGCGGCTTGTCATTAAATAGATCAAAGTCTGCCAGGCAGTAAGGTCCGAATTGATCATAAGTCACTGAGTACCGCTTCTATAAATCCACCCTTAAACTTTATTTCACGGCTTCAGGTTTAAATCTTAAACTTGAAACCTGAAATTTGACCCGTGAAGATACAAGCAGCATTTATTTTCGACATGGATGGCGTTATTGTTGACAGCAATCCCTTCCATAAGATCGCATTAAAGCAATTTTGCAAGAAACATGGTCGCGACCTGAGCGAAGCAGAACTTCGCGAGAAGATCTATGGCCGGCGCAACCAGGATTGGCTGACCAATGTATTTGGTCAACTCGATGGGGCGAAGATGAAAGCATTTGCTGACGAGAAGGAAGCCTTGTTCAGAGAACTCTATGACAAGGAAGTAAAGCCAGTGGAGGGGCTGCCGGACTTCCTCAGGCGACTCTATGCGTTGGGTATTCCGCGGGCGATCGCTACTTCTGCGCCCGGCGCAAACGTTGATTTCACGCTTGAGAAGACGGGGATCGGCGAATATTTTACGACCATTCTTGACGACTCTTTTGTCACGCATGGCAAGCCGCATCCGGAAGTCTATCAGAAGGCTGCTGCCGCTTTGAAGTACGAACCGCAGCATTGCGTAGTTTTTGAAGATTCGCTCGCCGGGGTTGAGGCAGGCAAAAAAGCCGGTTGCAAGGTAGTGGGCATTACCACCACCCATACGCCGGAAGAATTGTGCGAGACCGACATGGTGATCGATAACTTTATCGAACTAGACCCCCGGGATTTGATTTCAAGGCTGTTTGGGGCCTAAAAGGCCGGCTTTTCAATCATTCCAGGAGCTTGGAAAGCGACAGCGTTAAGTCCATTTTTGCAAGTCAGAAAAATGCTTTCCGAACAACAGGCAGAAATTTCGAAATCAATTTTGGATAATATCCCATTTTGCCGATATTTGCAGTCCCTTTTCGAAAAGGGAAATAAACTAAGGAGCTGAAATATGGCAAGAGTTTGTCAAATCACCGGAAAGAGACCACAGGTTGGAAACAATGTTTCCCACGCAAACAACAAAACGAAGCGTAGATTCTATCCGAATCTGCAGAAAAAGCGTTTTTTTATACCTGAGGAAGACAAGTGGATAACCTTAAAATTGTCTACAAAAGCGATTAAAACCATTAACAAACATGGGATTACCGCCGTTCTGAAAGAAGCCAGGGCTAACGGAAATCTCGTACTGTAATAAAAAATTGAACGAACATGGCAAAGAAAGGCAACAGGGTTCAGGTTATTTTGGAATGCACCGAGCATAAGACCACGGGTCAGCCCGGTATGAGCCGGTATATCACCACCAAGAACCGCAAAAATACCACTGAAAGGTTGGAGCTTAAGAAGTACAATTCTATTTTGAAAAAGTATACCACTCACAAAGAAATTAAATAACCATGGCAAAGAAAGTTGTTGCGTCCCTCAAGAAAACCGATGGCAAAAGCTTTGCAAAAGTTATCAAAGCCGTGAAATCCGAAAAAACGGGAGCTTATACCTTCAGGGAAGAGATCGTTCCTTCGGACCTGGTGAAAGAAACACTTGCAAAAAAATAAGTTACATCGCGAAGACACCATTAAAAAACGTAGAGACAAGGTATGCCTTGTCTCTACGTTTTTTTTATGGGGTGTTGGCTTTAAAATTTTACCTTGTAACTACTCTGGATTAACCAATCAATTTTGACGCTATGTTCGGCTTATTCTCAAAAGAAAAGAAGGAATCCCTGGATAAAGGTCTGGAGAAGACCAAAGAAAGTTTCTTCTCAAAACTAGGGAAGGCCATTGTAGGAAAAGACAAGGTTGACGATGAAGTGCTTGACAGCCTTGAAGAAATACTTGTTACCTCCGACGTCGGCGTCGAGACGACGCTTAAGATCATCGACCGGATCCAGGCGCGGGTTGCCCGTGACAAATACATGAACACAGCCGAGCTAAACCGCATTCTGAAGGAAGAGGTGGTCGCGCTGCTTTCAGACGGCAAGGACATTGCCGGTCGCGGCGACTTTGACACGCCCGCTGACAAGCGCCCGTATGTGATCATGGTGGTTGGCGTGAATGGTGTGGGAAAAACCACAACCATTGGCAAACTCTCCGCCCAATTCAAGAAAAGGGGAAAAAAAGTTGTCCTCGGCGCTGCAGACACCTTTCGGGCCGCCGCCGTTGAGCAGCTGAAACTGTGGGGACAACGCGTGGGTGTGCCTGTTGTCGCACGCGGCATGAACACCGATCCCTCTGCCGTTGCGTATGACGCTATTAAGGAAGGGGTAGATCAAAACGCAGATGTGGTCATCATCGATACAGCTGGAAGGTTGCACACGAAAGTGAACCTGATGAACGAGCTGTCGAAGATCAAGCGGGTAATGCAGAAGGTGATCGCCGACGCCCCGCATGAAGTCCTGCTGGTTTTGGATGGCAGCACAGGTCAAAACGCCATCATTCAGGCCCGCGAATTTACCAAAGCCACGGATGTCACTGCCCTGACAATAACCAAGCTCGATGGAACCGCCAAAGGCGGAGTTGTCATTGGAATATCGGATGAATTTAAAATCCCCGTCCGTTACATCGGCGTGGGTGAGAAAGTTGATGACCTCCAGGTTTTTGACAAGGAGGAATTCGTGGATTCACTCTTCAAAAAAGACTAGCTATTTTTTAGCGAGCGGAACGGGCGGCGCTTTACGCAGCGGAATCCTGATCATCAGGTAGTAGTTGAATCCCCAGGAGGTTTCCTTGTCCGTCTTGCCAAAACCGGGCACGTCATGGGGGAGCATCTCATCGGTCCCTTCCGTATTGAGCGCGAATTTAAAACGCCCGGTATATCCTATCCAGAAAATCTTCCAGATCTTGACCCGCAGCCCGGTCGTTAATTCCAGCCACCAGGCGTCTACATCGGCATGATAGAAATTATCATTGAGCTGGCCCCAAATCGGATCATAACGGGAGACACTCATGGATTCGGTAAAAACTGATTTCCCGTATCGGGCACCCAGGAAAAAGACATTCCTGTCAGGATCCTTGGTGAGGAAGTTTACGTCGACTCCGGCGCGCCAGAACCTTCCCTGGTTTGAATAAGCGGCTGAATCAGAATGAAAGTCCCGACCCCAATTGCCGTAGTCGATCGCAAGAAAATAACGGGAAAAGTCCACTTCACCGTTTACCTCCCAGCCTTGAAAATTACCCTGTGTGCTGCTCTTTACCAGACTGATGACATCCGTCCCGATACGTACTCCCGTAGGGAGATATTTACTTTGTATGGTATCAGTCTTTAGCGTGTCCGCCGCTTTGGTCTGGGCGAGTGCGCCCCCGATGACGGGAAGGAAAATAAAGAAGAGCAGGATCCGCATCTGAAAGGAAAACACCATCATTGAAATATTTCTATATGTGTGGCACTACCGTCGGCAGTGGGGACATCCCTCAGTACCCGGACAGAATCAAATGTATGCTCCAGGATCTGCAGACCGGATAAAACAAACTTTTCGCCACAATTCTCCGATACAAACTGCGCTTGAGAAATATATCCCAAGCGCAGCAGACGCACGCTATCGGGACTTTCAAAAAAGAAAGTGGTTTCGTCTTCGAAATAGTTGAGCGGTAAGATCAATTTCGAAACGGTGGTATCGAGGGAGAAAAGCAAGGGCGGCTCGACCGTGCCATAGCCGGTGAATGCAACCGTATCCGCGGTGCTATTCTCGAGTTTTTTAAAGGAAATGCCGATCCAGTTATTATTCAGATTAAAGCAGTCTGGCTCGTCCAGACAGGCAGCTGTCAGGATCATTAATACCAGGAACCAGGCGCTTGCTCTAACCATCCGTTATAATTTTCGTGCGTAAAGATATACCAAGCGGGGCAAGCCCAAATTCCAGGCCAGTATATTTTTAGTATTTTTGCACACTTTCAATAAAAGTGCTCAGACAGCTTAAATCAGGCTTTCTTCACATTGAATTAATAGCATTTGATTATTGTTGAAGGAAGAGCTTTCACAAAATGAAGACAAAAGGCAATAAGGCGACAAAAATAAACGTGGTCACACTGGGTTGTTCAAAGAATCAGGTTGACTCGGAAGTGCTGCTTTCCCAGCTCAGGGGTAACGGCATCCAGGCTGTACACGAATCACAGGATGACGATGCAAATGTGGTTGTGATAAACACCTGCGGGTTTATTGACAATGCCAAACAGGAATCGATCGACACGATTCTCCGGTACGTGGATGCCAAGGAAGACGGGATTGTCGATAAGGTATATGTTACAGGCTGTTTGTCGCAGCGGTACAAGGATGATCTCGAAAAGGAGATCCCGCAGGTGGATGCGTGGTTCGGTACACGGGACCTCTCCCGGCTTTTAAAAGTGTTTAAGGCAAATTACCGCCAGGAGCTTGTAGGTGAGCGCATATTGACAAATCCGGGGCATTATGCCTATTTAAAAATATCCGAAGGTTGCGACCGTCCCTGTTCGTTTTGTGCCATCCCGCTGATGCGGGGAGGTCACTTGTCCCGGCCGATGGAAGAACTTGTGCTCGAGGCTAAGAATCTGGCGAAAAGCGGAACCAAAGAACTGCTACTGATAGCACAGGATTCGACGTATTATGGGCTTGATTTATACAAAAAAAGAAATCTCGCAGACTTGTTGAAAAGGCTTTCGGATGTGGAAGGCATCGACTGGATCAGACTTCATTATGCTTTTCCTTCCGGATTTCCCATGGATGTGCTGGATGTGATGAATGAGCGATCCAACATCTGCAAGTATCTCGACATTCCGCTGCAGCATGGCACCACAAAAATGCTGCAGCTGATGCGCCGTGGCATCACGCGCGAAAAGACTGAACAACTACTCGAAACGATTCGTGACCGGGTACCGGGCATTGCGCTGCGAACCACCATGATCTCCGGACATCCCGGTGAAACCGAAGATGATTTTAACCAGTTGCTTGATTTCATTGAAAAATCCAGGTTCGAAAGGCTTGGGATATTCAATTACTCCCACGAAGAAAATACCTACGCGCATGGAATGGCGGATGATGTGCCTGCGGAAGTTAAGCAGGAGCGTGCAGATGCGGTAATGGAACTGCAGCAGGGCATTTCTCTTGAGATCAATCAACAAAGGATCGGCAAGGTTTTGAAAGTTCTTGTCGACAGGAAAGAAGGTGGTAACTATATCGGAAGGTCAGAATATGATTCACCGGAAGTTGACAACGAAGTGATCATCCATGCGGCGAATGAGTATCTTCGGGTTGGAGATTTTGTAGCGGCTCGCGTGACGGGCGCGTCAGAATTTGACCTGACTGCGGAACCAGTACAGTAAGCTGCATAAATGTTAGAACCTTATGCTTATATTGCCGTTATTCGGTTTATAAGTTTTACTCGATTCATCATTCAGATCCGCCGTTGTTATGCAGCATAAAAAAATCCCGCTTGCTGATACCAAAGTGTTCTCTCCGTTTTTTCTCGATTATCTCCAACAGAAAGAAGTCTTAAAACCTTTTTACAACCGCTTTCCACTCCGGGAAAATTTCAAAGATCAGATCCGTGAAAAGTCAGATTCCTTCCCTGCGGAGAACCGCCGGGTACTCGTTTCAACGCTGCAGAAACAATATCGGCATCTGACAGTACCGGAAGCTGCCGCAGCCAATATCGCGGCTTTGATCGACCCTAAAACTTTCGCTGTCACGACCGGTCACCAACTGAACATCTTTACCGGTCCGCTCTATTTCATATTCAAGATTGTGACGGTGATCGACGCCTGTAGAAAATTATCGCAGGCTTACCCGGAGTATCGTTTCGTACCCATTTACTGGATGGCTTCGGAAGATCACGATTACGATGAGATCAAATATTTTCGCCTGTACGGAAAGAAGTATGTCTGGAACACTTCACAGACCGGCGCCGTCGGACGATTCACTACCGAGGGCCTCGATAAACTCCTTCAGGAGATTCCCGGTGACACCGCACTCTTTAAAGAAGCTTACCTTAAAAACAGAACCCTGGCCGACGCGGTCCGTCACTACGTAAATGGTTTGTTCGGCAAAGAGGGCCTCGTGGTATTGGACGCCGATGACGCGAATCTGAAGAAGTTGTTTAAATCCGTAATGGAAGAAGACATTCTCCGTCAAACGACCGTCAATCTGGTAAACGAAACAAACAAGGGACTGGAGGATCTAGGCTATAAAACGCAGGTATTCTGCCGCGACATCAATTTCTTTTACATGGACAACAACGTCCGCGGCCGGATTGAGAAGCAAGGAGATGGTTATCATGTTTTGGAAACGCCGTTGAGTTTTTCTGAAGATGAGATGCGGAAAATCATTGAACTGAAACCGGAAAAGTTAAGTCCCAATGTAATCCTGCGGCCACTGTATCAGGAAATTATCCTGCCGAATCTGGCTTATGCAGGGGGTCCCGCAGAACTGCTCTACTGGCTACAGCTGAAAAAAGTTTTCGACCATTTTCGCATACCTCTTCCGATATTGATGCCGCGGAACTTCGGTGTAGTGGTAGACCATACGGTTCAGCGGAAGCTTGAAAAGACAGGGCTGGAACTGACGCAGTTTTTCGAAGACAAAAACTTTCTCTTTAATCACTGGATCTTGAGAAATTCGAAAAACAATCTAACCGTCGGCGTCGAGCGGACCACCATTCTTGAGATCTACAACCAGCTGAAACAACGCGCGGAGTCCATTGATAAAACGCTGGGACCCTTCACCGGAGCCGAGGGCACGCGTGTATTGAACGGCCTTGAAAAGATTGAACGGAAACTATTGCGCGCAGAGAAACGTCTTCACGCCGACAAACTAAGACAGATCGAGGCGGTGAAGGATGCACTCTTTCCCAACGGCGGTCTACAGGAGAGGACTGATAATTTTATGAACTTTTACCAGGAGGATAGAGATTTTATCAACAAACTATTGAACCACTTTGATGCGTTTGATTTTCGATTCAATGTTTTAGTCTATAACGAGACATGACCAAGAAAGAACTCAGAAAAATTTACCTTAAGAAAAGGATGGAGCTTTCTGATGCCGAATACCATCAGTTGAATCAACGGGTGTGTGAAACGTTTTTCCGGTCCATAAAATTATCCGGCATTCACGTCCTGCACACCTTTCTTCCCATCCGCAAGAACAAGGAAGTTGACACCTGGATGATCATTGCCCGCCTCCAAAAAGAATTCCCGCAAGTGAAGATCTCGATTCCAAAGATCAACAATCAAACCGCAGCACTGGAACACTATTATTTTGAAGATGCTTCCCAGCTAAAAACTAACACCTGGGAAATCCCGGAACCTGTAATGGGTGTCCCTACGCCCATCGGGAAGATCGACGCCGTATTGGTTCCCCTGCTCGCCTTCGACAAACAGGGCCATCGCCTGGGATATGGCCGCGGATTTTATGACAAATTCCTATCCGGCTGCCGCCGTGATTGTTTGAAAATCGGCTTATCTTTCTTTGAGACGGTGGAGAAGATTGAAGGCATCGATGAAACGGATGTAGCCCTGGACCTAATCATTACACCACACCATGCTGTTGCGGCTCAGCTTTGAATATTCCGAATGCCGGAACGCATCCATCGCGTTCGCTGCGGAAGGTTAACTGGCCGATACTTCTTCCAACATCGTTATACTTCCGGCTCCTGTTGGCTGAGGCAGTGGAAGGAACCGAGGCCCCAGATTATATCAGTAGAGTCGAGTCCAACAACTTTTCTGTCGGGAAACGCTTCTTGCAGAATACGCAACGCACGATCATCGTTCTTATCCCGGAAGGTGGGAACGATCACATGCCTATTGCTGATATAGAAATTGGCGTAGGAGGCAGGAAGCCGCATGTCTTCATATACGATTGCGGAGGGCATTGGCAGCTCTGCAATGTTCATTTGCCGGCCGTTCTCCAATCTCATTTTAGAGAGAGATTTGAGATTATCCTGGAGTGGCTGATAATTCTCATCGCGCTTGTCGGTTTCAACAACCGTCACAACAGTGTTATGGTTGACAAAACGAGTCAGGTCATCAATATGGCCATCCGTATCATCCCCGGTGATGCCATCTCCCAACCAGAGGATATTGTCAACGCCATAATACTGCTGCAGGTAATGCTCGATCTGTTCCTTTGTGAGATGCGGGTTCCTGTTACGGTTCAGCAGGCAGGAAGTTGTTGTCAATACAGTACCCTTACCGTTGAAGTCGACGGAGCCGCCTTCCATGACGATCCCCGGATACAGAACCGGAATGCCATACTCTTTTCCAATGAGGGTCGGGATGTTGTCGTCCAGATCATAGGGCGGATATTTATCTCCCCATGCGTTGTAGCCCCAATCGACAATAATTTTTTTTGCCTCCGCCTCCGGATTGACAAGAAACGCCGGACCATGATCACGGCACCATGCGTCATTGGTAGGATGAAAATAGAATTGTATCCGCGATAGATCCGCCCCGGCGGTCTGAAGGAACGCCAGCGCTTTTTTCTTCATCACCTCATCTGCAACATTGATGTTAACGTTCTCCCCTTCGGCAAGCAGCCTGATAAATTCAGCATACACGGGAAAAATGGTTTCGATCTTTCCGGGCCACGAAGCCTCTTTATGCGGCCAGCTCAACCAGGTGGCTACATGTCTGTCGAATTCAGCAGGAAAATAATAGCCCAGTTCTTTCGGGATTGTTCCGATCATAAAAAATTGTAATTACACGAAGCGCAGACGACACACCGGTTCATGAAGAATGATTCCGGGAACGAGCAGCTTGAAATTTATGCATGTTAACGCGGCCATTACTCGTCGATATATCGCCTCGTAATGGGTTGATAAGAATCGATCCTCCGGTCCCGCAAAAATGGCCAGTGCGTGCGGTAACGATCTGTCTTATTGAGGTCGAGTTCGACTACAGTCACTTCTTCTTTGTCGTGTGACGACAGGTGCATCAGTTTCCCAAAAGGATTTGCCACAAACGATCCCCCCCAGAATTTCATAGCACCGTTTTGTTCCAATCCAACCCGGTTGACGCTTACCACATGGACGCCGTTGGCAACCGCGTGACTGCGTTGAATGGTTTGCCATGCACTGTATTGTTCATTGTTAGTTTCCTCATCCTGGGAAGTAGCCCACCCGATCGCCGTAGGATAAAACAATATTTCCGCACCCATGAGGGAAGTGATCCGTGCAGCTTCAGGATACCATTGATCCCAGCAAATGAGCACACCGAAAGTAGCATATTTGGTTCTGAATACTTTGTACCCCAGATCGCCAGGCGTGAAGTAGAATTTTTCGTAATACGCGGGATCATCCGGGATATGCATTTTACGATACTTGCCAAGGTATGTTCCATCAGCATCCAACACAGCGGTTGTATTGTGGTAAATGCCATTGGTCCTTTTCTCAAACAGGGAGGCGATGATGACAACATTCAATTCTTTCGCCACGGAGGATAATGCATCGGTGGAAGGTCCGGGAACGGGCTCTGCCAGTCTAAAATTATCATAGTCCTCCACATCGCAAAAATAAAGTGAGGTAAACAGTTCCTGCAGGCAAACGATCTGCGCGCCGCTGGCTGCCGCGTCGCGGATCTTTGCGATGGCTTTGGCTAGATTGTCTTTCGGGTTGGCTGTGCACGACATCTGCACCAATCCAACATTTACTTTTTGGCTTGACACGTCCTTATAATTGATGTTGCGCAAAAATAGTTCTATTCGGGTATAATTGTTTATACCCGGCGGACTTTAAAACGACGGCATTGCAACAAAAAAAGCCCGAAGGCCTTTTTTGTATTGAATGCTTTTAAGTAAGTGGCTAAGCGGATCTGGCCACGTTGACAAAAGACTCATCCTTGGATTCGAGATCCGAGCTTCCCATGAGCCAGATGTCCGCGGCGCGTGCTGCTTCGCGTCCTTCGGAGATCGCCCATACGACGAGGGATTGGCCACGACGAATATCGCCGGCGGCGAAAATGCCCTCGCGAGTTGTCATGTAATTCTCAGTCTTTATGTTGCCGCGCTCATCAAGGGCAACGTTCAGTTCATCGATCATGCCACCTTTCTCGGCGCCGATGAATCCGACGGCAAGCAAGGCAAGCTCGCAAGGCATGACACGCTCGGTGCCGGCGACTTCCTGGAAGCCCATTTTGCCCTGAGCATTCGGCCCCCATACGATGTCAACAACCTTCAAACCAGTAAGCTTGCCGTTGCTGTCACCAATAAATTCCTTCGTCAGGATCGCCCATTTACGTGCAACACCTTCTTCCTGAGAAGAAGAAGTCATCAGCACCATGGGCCATAAAGGCCACGGGTTGTCGGCGTTGCGCGTCAGCGGAGGTTTGGACAATAACTCTATCTGGGTTACAGAAGCAGCCCCCTGTCGATTGGATGTCCCCACACAATCCGATCCGGTATCACCACCACCGATGACGATTACATTTTTTCCGGTCGCGAGTATGTCGCCAGAGAAGATCCGGTCTCCAGCTACGCGCTTGTTCTGTTGCGGGAGAAATTCCATGGCGAAGTGTACTCCTTTCAGATTCCTCCCGGGGATAGGAAGATCGCGGGGTGCGCTTGCGCCGCCACAGATAACGACCGCGTCAAATTCATCCTGAAGATGTTGCGCACTAACGTTGACACCAACATGGGAATTGGTCCTGAAAATGATGCCTTCCTGTTCCATCAAACGGACCCGGCGATCAATCACGTGCTTTTCCAGCTTGAAGTCGGGAATACCATAGCGAAGCAAACCGCCGATCCGGTCACTGCGTTCGAATACTGTCACCCAATGGCCGGCCTTGTTCAGCTGCGCAGCTGCGGCCAGACCCGCCGGACCTGATCCAACAATGGCAATGCGTTTGCCGGTTCTGGATTTTGGTGGCGTCGGCTTGATGTATCCTTTCTCAAACGCTTTCTCCGCAATCGTTTTTTCAATGTACTCTATTGTTACCGGATCATTGTTGATGCTCAACACACAACTTGCCTCACACGGGGCAGGGCAAATTCTGCCGGTAAAGTCGGGAAAATTATTCGTGCTGCTGAGGATCTGGATTGCTTCCTCCCAACGGTCCTGATACACGGCCTCATTGAAGTCAGGGATGTTGTTTCCCAGGGGACAGCCATTGTGGCAAAAAGGAACGCCACAATCCATACAGCGGGCTGCATTCTGCCTGACTTTTTCCTTTTCCATCGGAGTATAAATTTCCTTGTAGTCCTTTATGCGCTCCTTTGTATCCCGGGATTTTGGCATCTCCCTTTTGTATTTCATAAACCCATCGATCTGGCCCATGCTATGATATTTTTTTTAGTCTAAACTTTATTGAATGTTTAATCAGGCCGCAACCTTTTTACCTTCTTTTCCGGCAACGAGAACCTTTTGCTTTTGCAGTACGGCCTTGTAATCCTTCGGCATCACCTTGATGAACAGGTTGGATGCGACCTCCCAGTTCTCCAGGATCCATTCGGCAGGATCACTTCCCGTATATCGGAAATGCTTTTCAATCATCTCTCTGACTTCATGTTTATCTTCTTCGGTCATGGCTTCAAGCTCGACCATGTCCTTGTTGCAGAGTTTATCCAGCGCCTTTTCGGTATCGAAAACAAATGCGATACCGCCACTCATGCCCGCGGCGAAGTTCCGTCCGGTTTTACCGAGCACAACCACGCGCCCGCCAGTCATGTATTCGCAGGCGTGATCTCCCACTCCTTCTACGACAGCCTTCACACCGGAATTGCGGACGCAGAAACGCTCACCGGCCTGACCTCTGATATACGCTTCACCAGCTGTTGCCCCGTAGAAGGCGACGTTTCCGATGATGATGTTATCCTCCGGTTTGAAGGACGCTTCGTTGTCAGGATAAACAATGAGTTTCCCGCCCGATAATCCTTTTCCAAAATAGTCGTTCGCCTCTCCTTCAAGTTCGAAGCGCAGGCCCGGCGCAACAAAGGCGCCAAAGCTTTGACCGGCGGAACCCTTAAAGTTGAAATGAATCGTGTCCTCAGGAAGTCCGTTCGCTTTATATTTCTTGGAAATTTCGTTCGACAACAATGCTCCTACAGAGCGATCGGTGTTGCGGATGATGAACTTCTTTTGAACAGGCTCCGCCTCGTCGATGGAAGATTTCGCCGCCTCCACCAGACGCCAGTCGAGAACTTTTTCAAGTTCAAAATCCTGTTCGATCTGTTTGTAGACACCTACATGATCCCGCGCAGGTTCGCGGTGCAGGATCGGTGAAAGATCGAGCTTCTTAACTTTCCAGTGGTCGACATCCTGTCTCACACGCAGCACATCTGTTCTGCCCACCATTTCATTGATGGAACGGAATCCAAGTTCCGCCATTGTCTCGCGAAGATCCTGTGCGAGGAAGTGGAAGAAGTTCACAACGTGGTCCGGATCACCGGTAAATAATTTGCGGAGTTCGCTATCCTGGGTGGCGATGCCCACAGGGCAGGTGTTCAGGTGGCATTTGCGCATCATGATACAACCTTCTACCACCAGGGCAGCCGTTGCAACACCCCACTCCTCGGCGCCCAGCAAGGTGGCGATGGCGATATCGCGCCCCGTTCTGATCTGACCATCGGTCTGTAATACGATACGGCTTCTCAGGTTATTCTTTACAAGGGTCTGGTGCGCTTCGGCAAGACCCAGTTCCCAGGGCAACCCCGCATGGCGCACCGAACTGATAGGAGATGCACCTGTACCACCGTCGGCGCCGGAGATGAGAATAGCATCTGCTTTCGCTTTTGCGACACCCGCCGCAACCGTGCCTACACCAGCCTGTGAAACAAGCTTCACATTGATGCGTGCCTGACGGTTGGCGTTCTTCAGATCAAAGATCAACTGCGCCAGGTCTTCAATAGAATAAATATCGTGATGCGGAGGCGGAGAGATCAAACCTACACCTGGCGTGGAATGGCGCACGCGGCCTATCCATTCATCGACCTTATCACCGGGAAGCTGACCGCCTTCTCCCGGCTTCGCTCCCTGCGCCATTTTGATCTGAAGCTCATCGGCATTGGAGAGATAATAACTTGTCACGCCAAACCTTCCGGAAGCAACCTGCTTAATCGCTGAGCGCTCCCAGTCACCATTGCTCTTTCGTTCGTAACGGACCGCATCCTCTCCTCCCTCGCCGCTGTTGCTCTTTCCGCCGATGCGATTCATCGCAATTGCCAGTGTTGAATGCGCCTCATGCGAAATCGAACCGAATGACATTGCACCGGTAGCGAAGCGCCTGAAGATTTCTTCTACCGGTTCCACTTCACTGATCGGTACAGCGTTGCGTTTCTTGAACTGGAACAACCCGCGCAAGGTCAACGTTTCGTTCGCCTGCTCGTCGATCTTTGCTGCATATTTTTTGAACAACGAATAATTTTTGGTCTTCGTCGAGTGCTGAAGCAAATGGATTACCTCGGGGCTGAACATATGTTTCTCGCCCCTGCGTTTCCACTGATAAATGCCACCCACCTGAAGGGGCGCGCCTTCTTTGCCAAAGGCAAGCTTGTGACGCACGAGTACCTCCTGCGCAAGGTCATCGAAGGACAATCCTTCGATACGGCTGATCGTACCCTTGAAGCACTTGTCGATGACGTCACTGCCAAGACCGAGGGCTTCAAATATCTGCGCCGATTGGTATGATTGCAACGTGCTGATACCCATCTTGGACATCACCTTCAGCAGCCCGTTACCGATCGCTTTCTGATAATTCTTGTATGCATCTTCATCTGTGATATTGCCGAGCGCGTTTTCACGGTTGAGAGAATGGATCGTTTCAAAGGCCATGTACGGATTGATCGCGCTGGCGCCATATCCGATGATGGTGGCGAAATGATGAACTTCCCATACGTCTCCTGCTTCAACAAGCAGTCCCGCATGTGTCCGGATCCTGTTCTCAACAAGATAATGATGGACCGCTCCGATGGCCAGCAACGAAGGGATCGGCGCGTGATCGGGGCTGATCTTCTTGTCAGAAATAACAATGATCTTCTTGCCGCTGCGAATTGCTTTCTCTGCTTCACAACATATGCGGTTCAGGCTTTCTTCGAGCCTTCCGGGTTTGCCGTCTGCTACAAACACGGACCTGATGATGGAGTAATCGAATCCATGGGCAGGCAGGTGTTTCAGTTTCTCGAGATCCGAATTCAGGAGAACCGGTTGGGAAATATGGATCTGGTTGGTGTGCTGGGGTGTTTCGTCCAGCACATTCAGGCTCACGCCGATACGGGTAAACAACGACATGACCAGGCGCTCGCGTATCGGGTCGATCGGAGGGTTGCTGACCTGTGCAAAATGTTGTTTGAAGTAATTTGAGATATGGCGGCTTTCCTTTGATAGCACGGCAAGCGGTGTATCATCGCCCATTGAGCCAATGGCCTCATAACCTTTCTGCGCCATCGGTGTGATGATCGTTTTAAGATCTTCCGCCGTATAACCGTAGGCGTTCTGCCTGGCCGTTAATGTTTTTTCATCGAAGTTATCTTCATAATAATCCTGTTCCGGCTCGAGCCTTAGCTTCAGGCGGTTCTGAATGATCCAGTTGTAATAAGGTTTGCCTTCGTAGACGGAGCGCTTCACCTTTTCATCATCGAGCACCTTGCCCTGATCGAGGTCGATCATCATCATCTTGCCGGGCGTGATTCTTCCTTTTTCAAGGATATCTTTAGGATCTACCGGGAGCGCGCCGGCTTCAGAGGCCATCACGATCCTTCCGGACCGGGTTACATAATACCGGAGTGGACGAAGGCCATTGCGATCGAGGGTAGCGCCGATGCGGTTTCCATCGGTAAACACGAGGGCGGCCGGACCATCCCACGGCTCCATCATAGACGCGTGGTATTTGTAGAATGCCTTGCGGTGCGGATCCATCAATTTATTGTCCTGCCATGCTTCGGGAACCAGCATCATCATCACGTGCGGAATGCTGCGCCCGGAGATCACCAGCATCTCCACGAGTGCGTCGAGGTTGGAGGAGTCGGAACCTTCGGGCATTGTGATCGGAACAACCATCTTCAGTTCTTCGTCCGTAAAGAGCGACGACTTGAAGAGCGCTTCCTTCGATTTCATTTTGTTCACATTTCCGCGAATGGTGTTGATCTCACCGTTGTGGGCAATGTAACGGAAAGGCTGTGCCAGTTTCCAGTTCGGGAAAGTGTTCGTGGAAAAACGGGAGTGTACCAACGCCAGGGCTGTACGCAGTCGTGGATCCTGGAGATCAAAGAAATACTTGCGCACCTGCTCGGTGCGGAGTTGTCCTTTATAGATGATGGTCTTGGACGAAAGACTCGTGATATAGAATTCTGTGTTGCTTCCTTTTACTTCACGCCCGATCTTGTGTGAGGTGAAATTGCGGAGAACAAACAATTTGCGTTCCAGCGCCTCATCCGGAATGTTATCGCCTTTCGACTTTACGAACACCTGCTCAATGAGCGGCTCCACCTCCGCCGCATCCGGGCCGGGAACGCTGTGATCTACCGGCACACCGCGGAAGCCGATCAGTTCGAAGCCCAGGGCAATGATGTTCTTCTTCAGCACTTCGCGGCAGGCATTCGCAACTTTTTTATCGCGCGGAAAGAATACCATACCCACACCGTATTTACCGGGGGCAGGCAGTTCAAATCCCAGGCGGGAAGCTTCCTCCGAAAGGAAGTCATGCGGAAGCTGGATGAGGATACCAGCTCCGTCGCCGGTCTTGGCGTTACAGCCTCGACCGCCGCGATGCTCCATATTTTCCAGCATGGAAAGGGCGTCGCGGAGGACGTTGTTGGTCTTTGTTCCGTTAATGTTGGCTACGAACCCGATACCACATGCATCGTGTTCAAGCTCAGGTGTGTATAAGCCTTTATTCGTGGTTGTTTGCATCTACGTCTGGTTTACTCTCGGGGGAAATATTGGCGTCACTTACCCCAAACTAATTTCTGAAATTACGAAAGATGCAGGAGGAAATTTGGGCAGGGGGTACCCGGGAGAGAATTTTTTGAATCTTTTCACATTTCACCCGAAATGTTTGAAATATGAAAAACGTTAACGATTGCAGGCTGCGTGATTTTCAAATTTTTGAATTTAACCGAAAACGATTGAATTTTTTTCAATTGTTTTGATGGCCAGTTAGGAAAATTTCAACAGTATTGACTTTTGCCGGTTTGCGGTGCCGGTGCCGTTTGGGCGCCTCCAGCAACGCAACACAATCTATGATTCCGTCACTGGAAGTCCTGCTTCCTTCCATGCTTTCAATCCGCCGTCCAGATGAGCGACATTATCATACCCCATTTGCTTGAGCGTTTTTACGGCCAGCGCAGAACGGCCACCGGAAGCGCAATGCAAAATGATCCGGCTATTCTTCTGAAACTCTTTTTTGTGGTAGGGAAGTGTGGGATCCGCGTAAAACTCCAGCATTCCCCTGGGAGCATGCACGGCTGCAGGTATTCTTCCGTTTTGTTTAAGTTCATCGCTCTCACGAAGATCGACGAGTGTGACCGAACCGTTTGCCATTTCGTTTTCCACCTGATCCGGCGTCAGGTTTTCAATAGACTGCTTCGCCTCCTTTACCAACGCTGTTGCTGATTTTGCTGTCATAGATTTTAGAAGTCTAGAAGTTTAGAGAGATTTTCTCAGGGGCCAACGCGACCCTTACATGTTAATTTACCAGTTTATCATTACATGTCAAGTTGTGGCGGTCAGTTTGTTTGGACAATGCGTAATCTGCAACATTCAACCTGGCATTAGGAAACCAACACCGCCCGTACCATCTCCTTCTTCCCCGGCGGCCCAGGCAATGTCTCAACAGCGACACCAAGGCTCTTAAGGTCTCTCTTCAACTGGCCTTTGGCAGAATACGTTACAAAAATCCCCCCTGGCTTCAATGAAGCAATGACGCGGCGCAATGCCTCCACTGACCACAATTCAGGTTGTTTGGCAGGAGCAAAGGCATCAAAGAAGACGACATCGTACTGACCGCGTGCTTTCAGGTCCAGCAGCGACATTTTTAATTTAAGAAGGGTGAACTCCGGTGTGGTTGTTATTGGATTATCCCACCCTGCTTCATGAAGGGCCCGGAAATCTTTACTGTCCTTCTCACTTTCTGTATAATTCAACCTCGACCAGACTTCCTCAGTTAAAGGAAAAGGTTCGAGTGTGGTGTAATGGATTTCAAGATGGTTCCGGACAGCGTACTGCAATGTCAGCAATGTGTTCAAGCCTGTTCCGAAGCCAACTTCCAGGATGGAAATATTGCGGGCATCACGTGTCTGAATAAAGTATTCCAGTCCGCTCGCGATAAAGACATGCAGGGATTCCCGCTTCGCTCCGTGAACGGAATGATACGTCTCATCCATCGCCGTGTTGCGAAGGGTATGTGAACCATCCGACGTGGTAATGATCTCCAGCGAATTCATTTAATGCTTGGCGATCAACGCCACCGCGTAAGCATTCACGCCCTCTTCCCTTCCGACATATCCAAGCTTTTCGGAGGTGGTGGCCTTTATGGAAACATCGTCAATCGTGATTCCCATCAGGGGAGCGAGCACTTTCTTCATCGTGTCGATATGCGGATTTATCTTCGGTTTCTCAAGGCAGATAGTGCAGTCGACATTCTGTATGATCCATCCTCTTTCGTGCAGCATCCCGGTAACCTTTTCGAGAAAAAACCTGCTGTCCATATCCTTCCACCGGTTATCATTGTTTGCAAAGTGATAACCAATATCCCGCAGGTTGGCAGCGCCCAGCAGGGCATCACAGATCGCGTGGATTAGTACATCCGCATCCGAATGGCCCACTGCTCCTTTCGTGGAGGGAAGGTTTATTCCACCCAGGAAGAAATCTCTTCCTTCTTCCAGTGGATGTACGTCGAATCCCATGCCTACTCTTATCTTCATTGCTTGTTTGTTCCCGGTTTTGGTTTAGACGGATCGTGCTCAACCATAAGTCCATTCCAGATTTATGCGCCCTTCGCTCTTGCCTGATAATACAACACGCTGGAATTTTCTTCCCTTAAGACATTTCGCGCGGCCGTCTGTATGTCCTCCCTTGTGACTGCTTCGATGAGTTTGCCTTCATCGTTGACGTAATTGGCATCGCCGGACAGTTTTGCGAAAGCAAGGTTCATCGCCCTGTTCATCACTTCAATTTCACCGAATTCCAGCGTAGAGTACGCCTGATTTTTCACTTTCTCCAACTCTTCCGGCGTCGCACCCTCGCGTACCAGTCCGTCGATTAATTGGTTGACCTCATCTTCTGCATCCTGCAGGTCAATGCCCTCCTTTACACGGCCGTTGACAACCAGCAATCCCGGATCGATGGTTCCCATGGTAAAAGAAGAAATGGAAGTAAAGATCTCTTTTTCCTTTACAAGTTTTTGATACAGCCTGCTGGAATGACCACGTGTCAACACATCACTCATGAGGTCGACGGCAAAGAAATCCTTCGCAAAACGACCCGGCATATGGTACGCTTTATACAAAGCGCTGGCCGGAACATCAGCTTCCACTTCCAGTGTCCTCTTGCGGGTTTGCGCTGCCTCCGCCGGCAGTTTTCGTTGCTCAACCGCTGGTGAAGAAATGGAGCCGAACCATTTCTCTGTCAACCGTCTCACCTGATCAGCCGTGACATTACCTGCAACCACCAGAATAGCATTGGACGGAACGTAATACCGGAAGAAAAACTTGCGGACATCCTCCATGGTTGCATTCTCGATATGACTTATTTCCTTCCCGATCGTCGCCCACTGGTAAGGATGTGTCTGATACGCCAGCGGTCGCAACTTCAACCATACATCTCCATACGGCTGATTGAGATACCGCTGCTTGAATTCCTCCACCACCACCTTTTGCTGCACCTCAAGCACCTGCGGATCAAAAGATAAACTCAGCATCCGGTCTGATTCCAGCCAGAAACCCGTTTCAATGTTGGTTGCAGGTACCGTCAGATAATAGTTCGTGATATCCGTGTTTGTGAAGGCATTGTTCTCGCCTCCTACCTTTTGCAACGGTTCATCATAGTTCGAAATGTTTTGGGAGCCTCCAAACATCAGGTGTTCAAAAAGGTGCGCAAAACCGGTCTTGCCGGGATCTTCATCCCTTGAACCGACATCGTACAGAACGTTCAAAACGGCGATCTGTACGGTAGGGTCCTCGTGAACGACCACCCGTAATCCATTGTCAAGGGAAAATTCTTTGAACTGAATCATAGGCCCCAAATAACGCGACTTTTCAGGCGTGTTAAAAGCCTTTAGCGTACTCTTTCCTTAGGTCATCCGGTGTTCGCCCCATACCATGAGCCCCTGAATTTTGACAAAGTGTTCCTTGCTCCTTTATTGGCGGTCGATTTTAAACATTTAACTTACCGCCCGTTGTGGGTTGTTGATTAGAAAGGTGGTGCGTTGAGGTGCCCGTCAATCCACCGGAAATTCGCTAACCAGGAGGCAGAAACTTTAAATTTGAACTATGTTGTTCAACCGGAAACAATATTCCGACGAAACGCTGAAACGATTATACGTGGGGCTACTGCATCCGCGGATGATTGAAGAGAAAATGCTCATCCTTCTCCGTCAAAACAAGATCAGTAAGTGGTTCAGTGGCATCGGTCAGGAAGCTGTCTCAGTGGGATTAACAATGGCGCTGAATGAGGACGAATACATTTTGCCCATGCATCGCAACCTCGGCGTATTCACCTCGCGCAAGCTTCCGCTGGAGAAACTTTTTGCGCAATGGCAGGGTACCGGCGGCGGCTATACAAAAGGGCGTGACCGCTCATTTCATTTTGGCACAAATGAGCACCGCATCGTCGGTATGATCTCCCATCTCGGACCCCAGAATGGTGTTGCCGATGGCATTGCGCTTGCTTCGCGACTCAGGCAGGAAAAAAAGGTGACTGCTGTATTCAACGGTGATGGAGGAACGAGTGAAGGCGATTTTCATGAGGCGGTCAATGTTGCGGCGGTGTGGGATCTGCCGGTATTATTCATAATTGAAAATAACGGTTATGGACTTTCCACTCCCAGCGCCGAACAATTCCGCTGCGAAAGTTTTGCGGACAAAGGTATCGGCTATGGCATGGATGCGGTGAGCATCGATGGCAACAACATTCTTGAGGTGTATGACACGCTCCACCATCTGGCCCAAAACATCCGCGAAAATCCCAGACCCGTACTGGTTGAATGCCGCACTTTCCGCATGCGCGGCCACGAAGAAGCTTCAGGCACCAAGTACGTGCCCAAAGAATTGATGGACGAATGGGCCAACAAGGACCCTTTGGAAAATTTTGAACGTTATCTGCTCGACGAGGGCGTCATTGACCATTCGTTTATTCAGGAAGAGCGGAAGGCCATCAAGAGAGCAATAGACGATGCGTTGGAGATCGCGTTTCGGGAAAGCGCACCCACGGCCGATACTGCCGGCGAGTTAAAGGACGTTTACGCTTCTTTTATCCAACACGTAATATCCCCTGTTGCAGAACGCAAATCCGAAAAGCGATTCATTGATGCCATTCGCGACGGCCTATGGCAAAGTATGGAAAGGCATGGAGATCTCGTGCTGATGGGCCAGGACATCGCAGCGTATGGCGGCGTTTTCAAGATCACCGAGGGCTTTGTTCAAAAGTTCGGAAAGGACCGTGTGCGCAATACTCCGTTGTGTGAGTCCGCCATCGTCGGTGCCGCCCTGGGATTATCCATAAAAGGAATGAAGTCGATGGTGGAAATGCAGTTCGCCGATTTTGTAACAGAAGGGTTCAATCAGATCGTCAATAATCTGGCGAAGGCCCATTGGCGATGGGGTCAATGTGCGGATGTCGTGGTGCGCATGCCCACGGGTGCAGGGACTGCGGCCGGCCCTTATCATTCGCAGAGCAATGAAGCATGGTTCTTTCACACACCAGGACTCAAAATTGTTTACCCGTCCAATCCCTATGACGCGAAAGGGTTGTTGTGCGCGGCGTTTGAAGATCCCAATCCTTTCCTGTATTTCGAACACAAGTTTCTATATCGCTCCCTTACGGAGTCGATTCCGGATGATTACTATACAGTTGAAGTTGGCAAGGCGAAACTTGTTCACGAGGGATCTGATCTTTCGATCATTACCTATGGCATGGGCGTTCATTGGGCGAAGGAAACCCTGGCAGAAATGAAAGAGGTCAGTGCAGACGTGCTCGACCTCCGGACATTATTGCCCTGGGATCATGAAGCTGTCACGGCCACGGTGAAGAAGACAAACCGTGTGCTCATCCTCCATGAAGATACGCTCACGGGAGGCATAGGCGCAGAAATCAGCGCCTGGGTTACGGAACATTGTTTTGCCGATCTTGACGCACCTGTAATGCGGGTTGCAAGCCTCGACACCCCCGTTCCGTTTGCCTCCTCGCTGGAGAAGAACTTCCTTCCAAAAGGACGTCTTAAAACGAGGATCGAGGCGCTGATAAAGTATTAACGGGAGTACCGATCAACGCTCATCGTGCCCCGGCCGGATTCATGCGCAAAGCTATCCTTTCATTGCAGCTGGACCGCTTTCGGACTGGGTATGACGAGAAAGGAGGACTTCAGGCGACCGGCAATATTCATTTCCCGATAAATGTCTATCTTAGCTTGTTTCTAAAATATCTTTGAGGCCCCATTGGCCGTTATATTTGCCGGATGATAAACAGCGTGCTGAAGATTCTTTGCCTTGGCATTTTCGTGCTTCTGCTCGGCATACCCTCTTTTGCGCAGAATACCAAAGGCGATAAGCCTGCACCCGCGCAACGCGACACGCGCTTTAAGACACCCAAGAAATCAAAGCCAAAGAACCAGCCTTCGTTGAAAGTCAAACGAAAAGGCGACGATCGCGCGGGACGACGCGTATCACCCCCGGCTACCCGAAACAACGGCGGTGAAAGACCCGGTAAACCTGTCCGACCTTTATTTTCCCGATCCAAACCAAAGGATGAGCAAAAGCCATGGAAGGGCGACATTACAAACCGCAGGATACAACCGAGATCTGCTGCCAGCCGGGCAAGAAATGTGTATCCGCAACCAGGCACGACCAACTACTCGTCGCTTTCCATGAAACGGAAACCCCGGGAGAACCAGAATCCGAATGTTAAACGTGTCCGCCAGATGCAGCAGGAAGATCGGGGCAGACCAAAAGTTGGGAGACCAATACGGCCCACGTATCACAGTAGAAGGCCACAGGAACAACAGCACCCCTGGCGCGGCGATATTACTGGTCGCAGGATTCGCGCGAAGACCTCGGATAACATCAGCAGTCCATCGGTGCCGCGCCGGACAAGTGGCACCAACCAATATCGCAGACAAGGATCAGGAACGCCGCCCCGCACAATCGCCGGCGGCAGTTATCGAAGGAAGGCAGGTGCAAGTGTCGCTCCGAGAATATCAGGCCGGGCCCGCAATATGGGTTGGGGCAGGAGTTATTATGTGAACAGCCAGGCGCGGCGGAACCGGATGCCGGGTGGCGGCAATCGTTTGGCAGGCGGATACTTGAGTCAACCGAGGCCCGGAGTGAAATACCGCAAGGTCGTTCCGCGCTCAGCGTCATCTTCCTTCCTCGCACGGAGGAGCACCAATACCTGGGCGCATTTCGCTAAGCCCAGGAGAAAACAAAAAACGTTCACCACAGACCTGGCTGGGAAGAAGCTGCGAACAAAGAATTTTGAAACGCAGCGTCCCATTCTAGGCAACCCTACACTAAAGTATCAAAAACGCATCGCTGCCGGGGAGCGTCCATACAACGGTCCCGCTACCGGCGGTTATGTCTCACGCTCCAGAACTGGTCAAAGGGCCTGGAAAGGCGATATCACGGGCCGTAACATCCGCGGGGGAAAGCCTCCACAGGGTGAAAGAGCCTTCCTCGGAATTTTGAAAGGAGGCGGTTTTCGCACAGCATCAAGGCCTCACAGGCCGGGCATGCCCGTACCGGGGCGCAGTCCGGGGGTGGGGACCACTCGAATCGCAAAATACCAGGGGAATATCAGGCAAAGACGTGGTTTTAATGACCAGGGCGAGGGTTACACTGGGAACATCAAAACGGGGAGACGGGGATTCGGAGATCAGGGTGAGGAATATACCGGAAATATCAGACGAGGCCAGCGAGGTTTTAACAATCAGGGAGAAGGCTATACCGGAAACATGAAGGCCGGAAGACGAGGTTTTTCGGACCAGGGGGAACAATACACTGGGAATATTAAGGCCAGGAGGTCTGACCAGGGAGGAGGTTCCCGGAGTGGCAAGCTCTGGAATAATAACAATACTCCCATTGTTGTGAGAACACCCTCCGGCAAGGGCGCAAGGAGTGTGGGGTATCAGGGAAATATCAAGGCAGGCAAACGAATTCTTCACGACCAGGGCGAAGGATATACTGGCAACATCAAATTCCGGCGAACCGATAAAGGTGGCGGAAGCATCAGCGGCAAACTCTGGAATAACGCGGGAAGGCCGATTGTTGGAAGGGATTATTCATCCCAGTCAGTGAAGGTGAGCCGGTATTCCGGCAATATCAAGGCAAGGCGACCCGATAAAGGCGGTGGAAGCATCAGCGGCAGGCTGTGGAATAATGAAGAAAGGCCCCTTGCAGGAAGGGATTATTCATCCCAGTCTGCGAAGGTGAGCCGGTACTCCGGTAACATGAAGGCAAGGCGGCCGGAAAAAGGCGGGGGAAGTGTGAGTGGAAAACTATGGAACAATGAGGAAAGACCTATTCCGGGAAGGGATTATTCCAGCCAGGCTGCAAAAGTGAGCCGCTACACCGGAAACCTGAGGGCACGCCGGCCCGAAAAAGGTGGAGGCAGCGTCAGTGGCAAGCTTTGGAATAACAAGCAGGAACCCATCGCCGTACGCGAGCCAAAAGACAAATGGAGTGGAGACTATGCGGGCGACGTAAAAATTTCCAGAAACCATTACAGCCGTAACCCGAAATCGGCAAAAGAGGCGCTGCCAGGTCAAAAGGCGAGCGCCGCTGCCCGGAAAGCGGATCTTTATGCCCGCGGCGTACGCCGTGACTGGGATTACATCAGAAATCCCAGTAGCGCCGATGCGGCACAACGGAAACGTGAGCCCGGAAGAGCGTTTTATCGGTCCGGCGATTATCAGGGTAACATCAAATACCAACGCTATGATTTGTTCGGAAAACGGGGACTACACCCCGACGCGCAGTTTGTAAAGCTCAATAAAAACAACGTCGCTGAAGAAAAAGATTTGCTCACGAACTTTAAGCTCTGGTGGGCACGTTTATTTAAAAAGGAAGAAACACAACCTGATCATTTAAAGGAAAAGGGCCGAACCCCCCGATACGATAAAGGAGAAGCTGGTTTGTGGTATGAATAACGAATTGATATAATTGAAATAATGGAGTGGATCTCATTGAAGGATACCAGGCAATTGGATGAAATTATTGCTGAATCTAAAGAAAAACCTGTTTTAATTTACAAGCATAGTACCCGTTGTAACATCAGCCGGTCGGCGCTCGATCGCCTGGAAAGAAAATGGGATGCTTCCGTGATCGGGAACGTGAAGCGATATTTTCTGGATCTTCTTTCCTATCGGGATATTTCAAACAAGATTGCAGAAATATTTGATGTTGAACATCATTCTCCCCAGATTCTGGTGATTTCTGATGGAAAATCCGTTCTTGATCTCTCGCACTACGAAATAGATTTCGACCAGATTAAGTCTGTTTTTAAGGACTGAAAAAAACCGACAGATTCGCGTAATAAGCGACAATAACCATTTCCAGTCTCCAAAAAGCTTGCTTTTGGCCCGGTACTTTCATCTTTAAAAGTTGGGGTTGGTACGAGTTTAGAGTATATTTTGGAACAATTCAATAACCTTAATTTATCCTCAGTAGGATGAAACGCCACCTGTTTTCCCTAGCCCTTCTGATTGCATTTGCTTCTGCTGCGAGTGCCCAAACCCAGGACAGTTACGATTACCAGTCTGAATTTACATGGGGTATCAATAAGAATACATTTGGTGGGTTGATCGGTGGTTTCATGTTTAAAAAGGCGTACAAGATCAACGACCGGGTTTTGCAGACGTATGGTCTCGAGATTATGAACGTCAAACATCCCCAGGAACTCCGGCAGCATTCGCAGAGCACCGGGAATTTCTTCATCTACGGCAAGAGTAATTACCTCTATGCCCTGCGTTTCCAGTACGGAAGGGATCTGATATTATTCAAGAAAGCTCCTCAGCAGGGTGTGGAAATAAAAGCGGTGTTTGCCGTTGGTCCATCTGTAGGAGTTGTCGCACCCTATTATGTCGAGACCGGTGCCGACGCCGGAATGGTTACGATACGCAGGCCTTACAATACCGATATCAGGGCAGAAGAAATTTATGGTCCCGGAAGATTGTTTGAAGGTCTCGGCGAATCAACGATCAAGCTCGGCGCCAATGCAAAGGCTGCAATGAATTTTGAGTTGGGGACCATCAAGAGCCAGGTCACAGGTTTCGAAGCCGGCTTCCTGCTCGATGCCTACACCAGTAAGATCGAACTGGTGCCTACCGCCAAAAACTATTCCGTATTTCCCGTTCTTTATTTCACGCTGTTCTACGGGGGGCGCAAATAATTTTGACGTCAAAAGTGTCCCTAATGCAATGATCGCACTTTTGATCGCGGCCTGATCACGTTATTCTTTACTTAAAGAAATCATTATTTCCCCGCCTACCTTAGCACAAATCCCAAAATAAGTCCCCCTAAAATGATCAGGGAGGAAGGCACTTTGGTAAATACCAGGAGGCAAAACGTAGCGATCGTTACGCTGAAATTCAGAAAAGTATTTTCCAGGGGCTGGAATAAGATGATGGCGGAGGCTGCCACCAGTCCTGCGGCGGCTGCCGTAATACCTTCAAGCGAGGCCCTGACCGGTCGGTATTTTTTCAGACTATCCCAGAAACGTATCACAAAGAATATCATGAATGTGCCTGGCAAAAAAACGCCCAGCGCCGACATAAATGCTCCCAGGATCTCGCCGCCGATTCCATAGTTTCTGGCCGACAATGCGCCGATGTAGGCGCTGAAGGAAAAAACGGGCCCGGGTAACGCCTGGGCTACTGCATATCCCGAAAGAAATTCGTCGTGAGAAATCGGACGGTGATAGGGCTTCGGCGAATACTTTTGTTTCAGTTTGCTCCGCAGGGCGCTTACCTTACTGTCATCCTCATCCTTTAGCTCGACAAATTCAGTATACAACAACGGGGCGAGCACCTGCCCTCCGCCGAATACAAGGCTTCCGCTACGATAAAAATTTTCAAACAACTTTACGGGAAGCGCCTTCGTGATACCGCCAAGCGCGGCGGCAAAGATCAGGACACCCGCCCACAGAATGAGGTTCGCCCAATTCACATTCAGCTTTTGCTTTTTCTCTTTCGGCTGCGCGCGGAACTTCATGGAAGTAATCAGTCCTGCACCAAGAATGATCACGGGATAGATATATGGCGTCTGGATGTAATAAGAGACTACCGCAGACACCACCATGAGCACGATGCCTGTTTTGGTGTTCACGGTTTTCAGACTTATCATGTACGCCCCGTAACTGACAAAACCAACGGCCATGGGTTGAATGTAACGCGTGAACTCCGTTGACCATTGTTTCTCCTGTATACTGGTCATCAGCACCGCCGCCGCAGTCATAAATATCACTGCTGGCAGAACCCACACAAGCAACGTGAGGTATGCGAGATTAGGGCCACCGATCCGGAAGCCCACGGCGATCAAAGTCTGTGTTGATGCCGGACCGGGCAGTATCTGGCAAAGGGAATTGATTTCCATCAGCTGCGCTTCCGTCAGGTACGCCCTTTTCTTAACAAGGATCTTGTGAAAATGTGCGAGGTGGGCTTGCGGGCCCCCAAAAGTTGTCAGTGCAAGGATGAAAATATCCCTCAGGAAAATGTAGTATCTGACACGTTGGACCAAGGAATTGCCTCTTGTTTAATTTATCGTGTAAGCTCGTGAATCGTCAATCGTGAATTGGAAATGAGTCTCTGCGTTTATCCTGATCAATCTCATATTGCCACCTTCCCGGGGAAGAACGATCAGACAATATAAAAGCGCAAGGCCACTTACAATTCACTTTTTCTTCAGCCCTATTTCGGCCAAGCGCTCGTCCAGAAATTCTCCCGCCATAATATCATCCCATCGCTTCGGATTTTCAGCGCTCACGCAACCCGGCAACGCAGCAAGACTCATTTCCGATCTTGGATGCATAAAGAAAGGAATGGAATAGCGGGGTGTGTTCATCAATTCACGCGGGGGATTGACAACACGGTGGATGGTCGACTTCAATGTCTTATTGGTCAGCCTTTCCAGCATGTCTCCCACGTTTACAACAAGTTGATTGGGAAGGGCGGTGATCGGTATCCACTTACCATCGTGCCTTAAAACCTGAAGTCCGTCAGCGCTCGCACCCATGAGAAGTGTGATGAGGTTTATATCTCCGTGTTCCGCAGCCCGCACTGCATCCTCTGGAACTGTCTCGGGTCTTTCAATCGGATAATAATGGATCGGCCGAAGGATGCTGTTGCCATTTGCCACTTTATCATCGAAATAGTTTTCCGGGAGATTGAGATAGCGTGCGATCGCGCGCAACAGGAACTGACCCGTCTTCTCCAGAGCGCGATACGCTTCCACTGTCACTGCCTTCAGTTCCGGCACTTCAGCCGGCCAGATGTTGGCAGGGTATCCTTCCCGGACCAGCTGTGCTTCAGGTAACTCCTGGCCTACATGAAAGAATTCCTTAAGGTCGCCGGTGTTTCTGCCTTTTGCGTGTTCCTTGCCTTTCCCGATATATCCTCGCTGGCCGGCAAGTTCAGACCGTTCATACCGGGCT
>JBARAD010000311.1:0-8176 GCA_049791675.1 Chryseosolibacter sp. | reverse complement strand
GATGAAATTATCAGTGTCGTTATCATCCACTAGCATGACAAGGTCGATGGCTTTTGTATCTGTTTGCATTAACATTCAGTAAATCACGGCGTCTTTAGAGGGGTACGAATCACAAAAATATCGTTTTTTACAACAAATAGTAATTGAGTCGAAAAAAACGGATTAATGGGGGTAATAAAAGCCGGGGATTTGTGCAAAATCTCACAACCGCGCAGCTTTTGGCGCTGTGACGCCGTTGAATGACCCTGAAGAGATATTTCACTTCCCTAGGGGGAGAAAAACGCAGCATTCACGGAGCGCTGGAAACTAACCAGTTACATTCCGGGAGATGCAAGGGTGATTTCCTGCCAAGTCTGCGCACTAGTTTCTGACAATCTTAAGTTTTTCACCCACCGCGAGTGAGAAATCCTTTTTTTCATTCCATTCCATAATCTCTTTTATGGTGACATTATACTGTCTGGCGATGCTGTACAGTGTATCCGACGTTCTCACCTGGTGAAAAAATTCGCCTTGAAAAGCAACTTTTTCCTCCTTTTGAGCTGATTGAGCCGTCATGGAGTCATCGGATAGCTTCAACACCTGCCCTGGCCTGATTCCTTCCTGGAGGTTGAGATCGTTCAATGTCACGATCTCCATCACCGTGATCTTATAAAGCTTGGCGATCCCATAGAGCGTTTCTCCTGCCTTGACGGTATGCCGCATGCCGGCAGATATGGAAACCAGAGTGCCGGTAACACTATCTTCCTCTAAAGTTGTAACCGTTTTGTTTCCCTGTAATATTTTAATTGAATCTACATCTTTTGTCGTGGCCAACGCGATGACGGGGGTGCTATCCGCCGAAGGCGCAATGAGGATAGGCTCTGCGGTGACGGGCTCCGTGGCCACTGGCTCAGGGACCGGGGATGATTCTGTCTTTACATCCCAGTTAAAGGTTTCCTGTCTGCTGACCTCCACGGCATTTTCAACGTTGGTGGGCACCGCGTCTGTCCTGGGTCGTCTGGAAGCGAGGTAGAGCATGGTTCCCGCGGCCGGATCGACGCCATCTTCAAGCCGGTTATATTTTCTTATCCGCTTCACCTGGATGCCATATCGCTGACTGATAGACCACAGTGATTCTCCGGACGAAACTTTATGAAAATCCTCCGATCCTTTCAGTCGCTTTTTAGACACGAAATAAACCTGTCCCGGGATGATCGCATCGCCATTTTTCAGATCATTATAACGGATGAATTTCGGATAGTCGACTCCGGCCTTCGCAGCCAGGCTACGCGCATTGTCGCCGGCAACGGCCTCAATGGTCCGCAGCCCGTTTATTTTTCCGGTTTTAGCCCTTGCTACGTTCGGCGAAGGTGTCACCCTGCGCTCCGCGGCATGCGTATCGGAAGTCGCCACGGACGGCCCGGATACGGATGGTACCGTACTTCCCTCAACGGGAAGCAGAACAACATACGTACGATCTTCAGGGATCGCGCCCGACTTCGCCCATTTGTTGAGATCTCGAAGGGCAGCTTCATCGATCATGGTCTCTTTTGCGAGCCTTGAAAGCGTGTTGCGTCCGCGGTTTTCAAATACCACCACCTGTTTCTGCGGCGTTCCTTTCACGCCTCCCTCATAAGCGATCTTATGGGCGAGAAACTTTTTCACATACCAGTAGGTCTTTCCGGTGATCTCCATTTTCGAAGCCTTCGCCTGGGTGTCTTCCACCGATTTCATCACGCCCCCGGCGCCCATCTGGTAAGACTGCAGCGCGTATAGCCAGTTGTCGAAAAACTGATTGTTCTTGATCAGGTAGCGCGCCGCCGCGCGTGTCGAGGCAGCGATATTCAGGCGCTCATCGATCTCCCGGTCCACACGCAGCCCCATCTCCATTGCTGTGAAATCCTTGAACTGCCAGAATCCGACAGCATTCGAAGTTGAGACGGCATCGGGAATCAATGCGCTCTCCTGAAGCACGAGGTACTTGAAGTCGTCCGGCAAACCTTCTTCCCTGAAGATTTTCTCGATGATGGGGAAGTACGTTTTTGCGCGTTCGGCCTTGATCTGATAATGCCGCGGTGAAATGGTCAGGGCGTCGACGTCTTTCTGGATCTCCCGTCGGGCATCGTCGCGTATGGTGAGGGTGATACCGGCAAAGTCGAGTTTATGAGGTACCTCAACTTTTTGCGCGGCTGCCGGAAGGGTGGCAGCTAAAAATAGCGCAGCGAATATTTTCATGCGTTAAAAAATTTTTCTTTTCGGACACGTCTGCAGGCCACGAAACACCATGTTTCAGACCGACCGGAAGTATTTAACAATAGGCATGCCGCAATCAACGCGGCCCGGGGCCCTGTCGTTCAAACAACCTTCCGGTCGCTGATCTTTCTTATCAGCATCATGCCATCGCGGATGGGAAGTAAAACATTTTCCACCCGCGGGTCGCGCTGGATCTTTTCATTAAAATCCACAATGGCGCGGGTATCCTTATCCGGTTTGGCCTGCAAGACTTTGCCACTCCACAGCACATTGTCTGCCAGAATAAAACCATTCAAATTTACGCGATCTATCACCAAATCGAAGTATCGCCCGTAATTTTCTTTGTCGGCATCGATAAATACAAGATCGAATCTTTCCCGGAGCTGTGGAATGATCGCCGTGGCGTCCCCGATCCGGTAATCAATGCGGTCCTCAACGTTCGCTTCGCGGAAATATCCGCTGACGCGATCGTGCAGTTCTTCGTTGATATCAATCGTGATCAGCTTTCCTTTTTCCTGCAAGCCTTCCACCAGGCATAAGGCGGAGTATCCGGTATAGGTTCCGATCTCCAGGATCGTCTGTGGTCTGATCATGCAACTGATCATCGAAAGTACCCTTCCCTGCAGCTGTCCGGAAAGCATGCGCGGCATCAATACCTGTGCATGCGTATCGCGATTGATCTTTTTCAGCAGCGGACTTTCTTCCGACGTATGCTTCTCGGCGTAAGCCTGAATTTCTTTCTGAATAATGTCCATCAGGATTGTTTGTCCGGTTCCATGATCAGGTAGCTCATCCTGCTCTCATCAAAGATCTCCTGGGCAACATCCAGTAGCTTTAACGAATCGATCTCATCAATCTGATAATAGATCTCCTCCAGGGATGGCACTCTGCCGAGATCTAAGACACTTCGTCCCATCGAGAGCATCAGGCTCAGGTTGTTTTCCTCGGCCATGGCCAACTGCCCCTTCATCTGTTCTTTTGCCGAGGCGAGCTGGCGCTGCGTCAGTGGCTTGTCGCAGAAACGGTTGAGCTCTTTCTTCACCAGTGATATGCAGCGGTTCAACTGGCGTGGTTCCGTTCCGAAGAACACGGCAAACATGCCCGTATCCGTATAAGGGATATAGTGGGCGTCAATGGAATAAACGAAGCCGTATTTTTCCCGCAACGCAAGGTTCAGCCTGGAGTTCATCCCAGGTCCTCCAAGGATGTTCACAAGCAGGAATAAAGGGATCCGGTTCTCATTGAAGACAGGATAGGCATCGCGTCCGATGGCACACTTCGCCTGTTTCACCGTGCGCGCAAGTGTCTGTTCCCGGGGATTGTAGATCCTGAACTTTTTTCGTTTTGCTTTTGCCTTTTTGTGTATCAGCGCATCCAGATACTTCGTTGCCATCCGCTCTACCTTGTCCATGGAAATATTTCCGACACAGGAGAATGCGATCTTGTCCGTTCCGAGATGGTTTTGAAAGAAGGTCAGAAAATCCCTTTTGGTAAAAGAGTTGACCGTCTCGGGTTTACCGAGGATATTCATACCCATGGGATGATCCTTGTAGACGATGGATTCAAACTCATCCTGTAAAGAATCATCAGGACTATCGTGATACATCGCCATTTCCTCGAGTATCACACCCCTTTCTTTCTCGATCTGGTAGTCAGGAAATTCCGAATGAAATGTGATGTCGGTCAGAACATCGACGGCGCGTTCAAAATACTGGTCGCGCACCGAGGCATAGAACACTACTTTTTCCTTATCGGTATAGGCATTCAACTCGCCCCCTACCGAATCGAGGCTGTTGATGATGTTGAAAGATCTCCGTCGTTTGGTTCCTTTAAAGGCCATGTGCTCCCAGAAATGGGCAATACCCTGGTTGTCGGTATTTTCATCACGGCTTCCGATATCGAGGATGATTCCGCAATGCACGATGTTGGTTGTGGCCAGCTGCTGGTGCACCACGCGGATACCATTCGATAGCTTGAATATTTTTATGTTTCTCATCCCTTATCCTAAAGTTATTCATTTACTGTTGCAAGTGCGAACACTTTTGACCGCCTGCGGGCAAGGCTTTGACTTGATTTTGCCCTTTTAATTATAATTAACAAGAATTTTTAATGGCATAACTATTGTAAAATTTTACCTGCTATGAATACACAAAAAGTTCGAACCTGCTTCACCATTACTTTTACCAACGAGCAATACGACCGCGCCCGGCGATATGTGGATGACATGAAAAGGCATCCGAACCGGGTGTTCTGGCGCGGAAAAGAGGGTAAATCTGACGAAGAACTGGTTATTGAGCAAATAGCCCATCGCATCCTTTCCGGTTTTTACAATGATGATCCCCTTACTGCAGGTAAACATATCATCCGGATGGATAGTGCCGTAAACGGCCGGTAAAAAGGAAATATGGGAATGTACAGGAAATAAGGGAGAAAGTCCGATTTTAAGCCACCTTTCGCCGCCGGTTCCGCTGGAAACCTCTGTAATGAACAGAAATGCTGCTTCAGCGGCATTTATTCCATAAATTCTCCGCCTGACGCCACTTTCCCCTCAAATTCTGTCAAGGATCTTTTGGATCAACCCCTCCATGATGGTGTTGTGGTCCGGCGCAAACTGATCTTTCATGCGGTTTGCGATGATGGCATTGGCGCTCAGTGCCTCATGGCCCAGCAGGCGGGCCATGGAATAATAGCCGGCAGTTTCCATTTCAAAATTGGTAAGCCAGAAATCAGTCGCCTTATGATGATAGGCGTTCAGGCTGTCGAGGAGCTTCGGATACTTTATGGGAACACGGATGGCCCGGCCCTGCGGCGCGTAAAAACCGGGCGCAGTAATGGTATTTCCCACGATCATGTCGCTCCCGATCTGTTTCCTTAAAGACTCCGACCCCCTGACAACATAGGGCGTAAAGGGGAGTTTTATTTTCTTTTTGATATCCTCTCCGATGCTCAGCTCCGTCTCGTCCTGCTTCAGGTCATAGAACGTCATGAGGTTGTCGAATCCGACAGCATAATCTGTAACCAGATAGCTGCCCAGTGCGATGTCTTCCTGCAAGGCTCCGGAAGTCCCGATGCGGATGATCCGTAATTTTTTCTTCCGCGATTTGGGTTCACGGGTTTTGAGGTCAATGTTCACAAGCGCATCGATCTCGGTGAAAAATATCTCAATGTTGTCCGTGCCCATCCCGGTGCTGATCACGGTAATGCGTTTTCCTTTGTACCTGCCGACCTGCGTGATAAATTCCCGCCGGTTCATTTCAAACTCGATAGAATCAAAGAACTGACTGATGGCGTTCACCCGGCTGGGGTCGCCCACGGTAAGCACTGTATCCGATATATGCTTCGGAAGGAGGTTCAGGTGGTATACACTTCCATCGCGGTTCAATACAAGATCCGCCTCATTTAATCTGGCCATCAGCTCAGGCGTTAACTTTGGTAGCCGGATTTCCAAAAACCGTCTCCCCTGCTTTTACCGGCGCAATCACGACAGAGCCAGCGCCGACCCGCGCCCCCTTCCCGATGGTGACGCCTGACACTACGATCACGCCCGAGCCAATAAAAGCTTCATCTTCAATCACAACACCGGAATTGATTGTACTCGATGCCCCGATCTGGACAAAATCTCCGACTTTGGTTTCCGGACCCAGCACGACATTGGCATGGATCAGGCAATGATTTCCGATCTCAACGCCCGCGCCTGTCTGCGCCCCCGCATCGATAAAATTACCATGGCCGATGCTGGAAGACGATGCGAGGGTGGCGCCGGGATGAATCGCATTGACCGGCTGCATTTTCCTCACCTCCATTAACATCTTCACCATGTTTTTCCGGAGTTTGTTATCATCCATGGCCACAAAGGCTTCACATTTCTTGCCGATCAGTTTAAGATATCCGTCGTCATCCGTGCTGCCCAGCACCTGAACATTGTCGATCTCAGTTGCATGAAGGTTCTTGTTGTCGTCGAGGAAACCATACACCACATTGCCGTTGCGGTCAAAAATTTCTTTGGCGGCCCGGCCGAGATAGTTCGCACCAAAAATGATTACAGGATTTTCCATTTCAATTGATTAAAGGGTAAAGGTAGATGGTCATTCAATGACTAACAAGCCGGCGAATTGATCTTTCCAGGTACTGCATGAGCGGATTACCACATAGAATTATGAGGACGAAAAACGAACTGTAGCCAATTCTGTATCGCGAAAGCGTTCCAAAGTTGGGTGCGGAGAAAGTTATCAGAATACACAGCAGGACGACATAAACCATAACACCGAGCAGAAGTACACGGTGAGAGGCCGAGCCATAGCGTTTCAGTCTGAAACAGCTGGCCAGGAACAAGGCAAGAACGATGGTGTTCTCAAGGGACGGCAATATCTGTACGATGGCGGATGCTTCCCAGCATAAGGGCCGGAACAATCCGGCGAAAAGCGCCAGCGGGGCATTTTTCAGAAGACTCAGTGGATGGGCCTGAAGCTGGTGGAATCGAACCACATCCTCCGGATCGGAGAGCTGGTTGTAAACCTCGTTGTTCAGGACGATGACATGCAACAGACGGTCTGCATGAAAATTCGGATGAAGAAAGCTGATCGCAATCATCGGCAACACGAGCATCCCCATCCAGATCAAGAATTCTTTTGAGGGCGACTGCGCGAACCGCTCCCCGATCAGGAACTTGTATAAAAGCGTCGTGCATGCCACCGGCAAAAAGATGGCGACATAGTAATACTTCAGTTGCCACAGTACCCACAGGCTGAGGGTTGCAAGAATATAACTTCCGAAGGATGGCTTCTCATCAAACCATATCTTCAAAAATAGCGCTGCCAGAAAATAGAGGGCGGGAAGCGCGAGGCTTTCCTTCAGTAGGCCCGATGACCAGAACACCACGGAGGGCAAAAAAATGAACGCGATCAACGCCGGAATACCGGCGGCAGGTATGTGGCGGTCGATCGTTCTTACCAGGAACCACGCACCGAGAAATGAAACAAAAGAATAATAGAATCCTGTTATCCAGTAATTGTTGAGCGTGAGCACGTTAAACACGCTGGTGATCTTCGTAAGGAAAAGCGCTCTCGGTTCGCTGTTGATCAGCCCAAGCCCCTCGGGAACATGATTGAAAAAAAGTAGCCGGGTATAGGATGAAAAATCTTCGCGCGCCAGGGCCGCGAGTTTGCCGCCATCCTGAAAGTAGGAAAAGGTATCGCCAACGGAATAATAATATGTATAGACGAGGCCCAGGCAAACCCCCGCAATCAATTTAACCGCGAGCCCGGGCCAATAGTATCTTCTGAATCCCGCCTGCCTTTTCCATATCCGGAAGGATAGCGTAAAGATCACGATGATATGAAGGAACGTTACCAGTACGGTCATAGATCAGCCCCTTCAGTAACGCGGGGCTGGGGCTGAAGTAAAGAAAATCCGATGTTGCAATCAAGACATCTCCTCCGCTGGCAGAAATTGTTATAAAGTTCGATCATCGCCTGCGAGTCAAAGGCATTCTTGCTGGTCAGTCCCAGATCCTCCCATGACTGGAGTATGTTGTTCTGTTCGGAAGGAATTTCCTGCAGCAGTTGCACGGCACGGTCTACATAGCGCTGGTCGTCTTTGGCTTTGCCGTACGCCACCAGCGTCGGGACGATTGAATTAATGACAATGTTCTCAATACTCATTTTTCCCAGGGAGGGTATTTCCTTCTTTTGTTCCTTAAAGAACCGGTAATGATGTAGCCAGTAAGTTGAAGGTTTGACTGAAAAGGCCGGGATCAGGTGTTTCCAGGAGGAGACTGAAATGATCTTTGAGAACATATTCCGCTGGTGATGCAGCACTGAGGCAAGCTGCGCCAGCCTGATCGTGGGAAAATTCGCCGGCCTCAACCGCAGGAAACGCCATTGCGCTTTTCTCATCTGCCGGTCTTTCAGGTCATACTTCCGGACCAGTAGGGCATATTCCCTTT
>JBARAD010000310.1:0-30426 GCA_049791675.1 Chryseosolibacter sp. | reverse complement strand
CAACGGCAGGATTGGATTATAGGCGGCGCCCGTATCTAAATAACCACCGCCGATCTCTAACCAAAAAAATCGTGGCCGGTACATGCGCGGATACTTCAGAATGTCTTTGAAATAATCCACCGAAATGGTGTTGTAAACAATCAACAAACGGTTCCCGGAAGACAGGACCGGATGGGCTTTGGCATTGTATGGAATGATGCCGGGAGGCTCAGTGATCTCCGGGACTTTCCAGATCCTCTGCAATGGGCCAAAGGGTCCGACCAAGGACTCACTGGATCACTTTCCTTCGACATATTTCCTGATCACCGCTGCCCACTTGCGATATCCTGCTCCATTCACGTGCAATCCGTCTATGCTGTATTGTTTGTTTAGTTTTCCACGCGCATCCATAAAAGCAGGAACCAGATCGATGTATTCAATACCCTTTTTGTCACAATACATTTTCAGTCTTCTGTTAATTTCCAGCATGCTGGCATTGGGACGTGTGACGTGAACACCATCGTCCACCGGCAGCACGGATTGCATGTAGATCTTCGTCTCCGGTGAATCTTCAAGGATCCTATCAATGATCTTCCGGTGATTTTCCGCCACATGGTCTACGGACTTACCATAGGCAAGATCATTTGTGCCGATCATGATGAATACCTTCGCCGGCCTGGAGGATGTTACTTCCTTCAGCCTTTCCAGCACCCCATCGGTGTCGTCTCCGCCAATGCCCCTGTTTTTGATCCGTGGATCACCTCCGAACAATTCGAACCATTCCGCACCATCGGTAATACTGTTGCCCAGAAATATGATCTCACCCGGTGTGTCAGGAAGACTTTCAAAATGCTCTTTCTTATGATAGTAGTATGCCTTCACGGCGCGGTTCCACTCATTGAGCTCTTCAACGAAGCGATCGTATTTCATGATCGAGTCGATCTCAGCCTTTGTCAGCTGGTTGCTGAGTGAAGGCGGCGTTGCCCCCGGAGCCGAGCCCCACTTTTCATTGGGCTTTGGTCCCATTTTCAAAACCAATGCCCCGCCGTTCACCAGTTCCTCATGATAGAACCAGGGTTTGTTCAGCGCTTTTCCATTGAGCGACGCCGATTGAATATAAATATTCTTATCCGAAACGTTTTTAGCTTCAATGGTGAACCTGCCACCCTTATAATATGCAGTATCGAGATTGATCGTAATCTTCTCGAATCTGGGTGTGCCAATTTCATAGATCGGTTTTACAGAGGCTCCGCCATCCATTTCAAAAAGTCCCATCGCACTCATTACATACCATGCTCCCATCTGGCCTTCGTCTTCATCGCCGAGCCAGCCGTTCCGGGGCGTACTGCCATAATATTTTTCCATGATCTCGTTTGACCATTTCTGCGTGAGCCATGGCTTCTGCGAATGGTTGAACAGGTACGCCGCCTGCATGTTAGGCTGATTCCCGTGGTTCACAGGAAGTACTCCCATTCCCTCCAGTGAATTGGAACCGAGGTGTTCTGAATTAAAGCTATGGGCAGCCGACTGTTCAAAGCCTTTTTCCAGCCTGTTGTTAAACTCATCACGACCCAGCAATGCAATCAGACCACTCAGGTCATGGGGCACAAAATAGGTGTACTGCCAGGCATTGCCTTCCACAAAACCGGAACCCAGCCAGGCGACGTCACCAAAGGGAGAGAAATCCGCCCAGGTGCCATCGCGGTTTTTTCTGCGCATGTATTTCACCCCGGGATCGAATACATTCCTGTAATTGAAGGCACGCCTGGTAAAAGTTTTGTAATCTTTTTCCTTGCCAAGCGCCTTGGCCATCTGTGCTACCGTCCAGTCATCGTAGGCGTAGGCCAACGTATTGGATACGGGGCCCGCATCATCCGGCACATAGCCCAATGCCATATAGTCTTTCAGGTGCCGGTTACCAACATAACCGCCTCCTTCATGCGGCCGCCCCTGCTCTGTCTGAAGTTTCAGGATCGCCTCATACGTTTTATTGATGTCAAAATTCCTGATTCCCTTATGATATGCATTTGTTAACAGCGAGATCTGATGTGAGGCTACCATGATGCCGGAATATTCTATGCCGGTCGGCCCCTTGGGAAGCCACCCACCCTTGTCATAGATCTCGAGCATGCTCACGGCCCAACTGTTGGCAATTTCCGGAGTCGCCAAAGACCACAGCGGGTTCAGGTTCCAGAACGTGATCCAGAAAGCATCGCATCCGTAAACAGGCTGATTGTTTTTCGTCTGCTGTACCTTCTCATACATGTCCATGTACTTACCGTTCACGTCGCTCCAGATGGTACGGCCCGCATACGCGCGATACATATTCGTGTAGAATTTGGTTTTTAATGTCTCGTCCTTCGACTCGACCGCAAGGGTTGATAGCAATTTATTCCATTCGTCTTTGCTGTCCCTGACTACTTTGTCGAAATCCCAGTTGAAGGGATTCAATTCTGTTTCCAGGTTCAGCCGCGCCTGCTCAATGCTGACGAGGGAAATGCCGACCTGAACCATGATCTGCTCTCCGACGGACGTTTTGAAATTCAGAAATGCGCCAACGTCTCTGTGTTCGAACCCTGAAGAAATAAAATCCTGGTTGCGCATGATTTTGTCCTCAACCCATCCATTCATCGACTCAAAAGGTTTGCTGAACCGCATGACATAATGAACCACGTACTCGTTATAATTCGCTTTGCGCAACGCCTGCTGATAGACCATCCCTTCGATCTCCGTGTTATTCACTTTCTGTATATGAGCCCATGAAATTTCATATCCGTATTCCGACGGCGTCAGCAGATCCACGAGGATGCGGGCGGAATCGCTTTGCGGAAATGTATACCGGTGAAAACCCGTCCGTGTCGTCGTTGTGAGTTCGGCTTTGATGCTGTCATCATCCAGCAACACCGAGTAATATCCCGCTTCCGCTATTTCATTCTCATGGCGAAAGCGTGACCTGTAACCCTGATCAGGATCGTTCTCCGGTCCCGGAACGACTTCCAGTGCACCTGTGGCTGGCATCGTCAGCAAGCCGGCCATGGTCCACGAATGTATATGACTAAAACCCGCAATATTATCGATATCGTATTCGTAGCCCGCCTTCCATCCCGTCTCCTGGTTATCGGGGCTGAGTTTCACCATACCGAAGGGGCGTGTGGGTCCCGGTACCTGCATCCATCTGGAATCATGGGTGCCTATGGAGGGGTTCACATAATCAACCGGACGTTTCTGGCCCGCTGCTGAGAGCGAAACCAGTATGCACAGGTAAAACAGTTTTTTCATTTCCGGCTATTTTTGATTGTCGAAATCTTTTTCTTCTACTATCACCACTTCATCTCCCGAAACCAGCTTAACGAGGTCATGGCTTGTTCTTCAGCGCCTGTGCCCTGAAGTTTCTCAGTGACTGCACCATATGGACCGTATCGACTGAAACCCATTCACCTGACGTCGCTTCCAGTGAAGGAATATGGGTGCTCGCATGATCTCCTTCCTTTTGACGGGTCTCAGAAGAGACCCATACGAACGGAAAAAATGCAAAAGCAGTGCGTTTATTCATCAGCCTAATTTTTGAAGGGCGAAGGCGTAGGCGCCCAGCGATATTGCCAGGCTCGCGTCCAGGTTCGACAACGCGACACCTGAGCGGTACAACGCATCATATTGGATCACCTGATCTGTACCCGGAATGGTGAGCGTCTTTGTTTGTCCCCTGGCGAAAGTGTCGAAGACAGCTGGGTCTTCAAGGTTAAAAACCTGGAATGAGAGGCGGCTCATCTTCTTCCCTGTGAACGTTTCAATCCCCCCATTCAATACGTCAAACATCGATGGCGAAAAAAGATCCCAGCTGGCTGAAAGTCCACCACCGATCACGACGATGCCGTCGATGAGCGTGAGCACGTTTGCAATAGAAGCTCCCAACGACCTGCCGAATTCTGTGAACGCTTTTCTTGCCGCGACGGCATTACCATCCTTATGTCCTTTTGCAATGGCATAAATATCTTTCGGCATAAGTTTATATTCATTGGGATTGCCAGCGCGTTCGGCGTAAACCCTTTGAATGGCCCGGGTACTCACACTTTCCTCGGCATTCCAGTTTGCATGAAAGGGATTCAGGGTATTGTGTATTTCTGCCGCGCATGAATTATCTCCGGTAAGCAGCTGACCCTTGCATACAATACCGCACCCGAATCCGGTGCCGAGGGTGATACCGATCAGGTTGTGAAATTGTCTTTTGCTTCCGGCTTCTACCAGGCGGCGGTTCAACGACGGCAGGTATCCTGCATTGGCCACGCCAGTAGCGAACAAGTTGCCATCGTTGTTAATAAAAACAGGGACCTTGAAGCAGGACCCAAGCATTGGCCCCAACGGCACGCCCCCCCTGAAGGCTTTGAAATTCGGTAAGTCGCCAATCACTCCGAGGTCGTAATCCGCGGGACCGGGAAAAGCAAAACTGATCGCGTCAAAGGAAGGAACCTGTATTGCAATTTGCCGGAACCCTGTGATGATCATAGACAAACACTTGTCCAGGTCATCTGCATGGGAAGGCAGCGTAACAGGTTGGGCGACTTCTTTATAGTCGCGTATCGCTGAGAAAACAAAGTTTGTACCTCCGGCATCGAGCGTAAGAACGGTGGCGGTACTTTTCTCCTGCATATTTATATAAATTGAAGTTAGTGCTTAAGCCAGTATCTTTCGATCTCTTCCAGCGTTTTGCCTTTTGTTTCCGGGATCATTCTCCAGGTAAAGACAAGCAGGAAAACAGCATTCGCCGCAAAAATCCAGAATGTGCCGGCGCCGCCTACTTCTTTCAACAGAATGGGGGTAAGCTGTGTAATTAACACAACGCCAATCCACAGCGCAAGGATTGCAAACGACATGGCAATACCCCTTGTTTTCGTGGGGAATATCTCGGAGATGATTACCCAGGGTATGGGTCCAAGGGAAGAAGCAAAGCTCGCGATAAAGCCCAGGATGAAGATCAATAGCAACGGACCGGAGCTGAAATCAAAGTGAAAAACAATGCCTACACCCAGCAGGCAAACGATCATTCCGGAAACTCCCCACAGCAACAACCTTCGTCTGCCCGCGTTGTCGATAAATTTTATCGCCACAAAAGTAAAGATCGTGTTGGTCACACCGATGATGACCGTTTGAAGCAAAGCGGATTCCGTGCCGAATCCCACACTTTTAAAGATCTCGGGAGCGTAATAGATGATCGCATTAATGCCGGTGATCTGGGAAAACAGTGCGAGGAAGATTCCGATCATCATGGCTGTTCGCAAGCCGGGTGCAAACAGTTCTGCCACCGTACCTTTCTCTTCATGCAAGGTTGCCTTGATCTCTGCCATGATCGATTTGGCCCGTTCCTTACCATTCACTTTTTCCAAAACCTTCATGGCCTCATCGTGACGTTCCTGGCCAGCCAGCCACCGTGGACTTTCCGGCACCAGGAACAAGGCAACCAGGAACAACACTGCCGGAATAATACCCGACCCGAGCATATACCTCCAGCCAAAATCAACATTCCATTGATCCGTGCCGGAGCCCGCGATGAGCATGTTCACAAAATAGATCAGGTTGATACCGATGACGATCGCCAACTGGTATAGCGTCACCATCATACCCCGTTTATTGGCGGGCGCAATTTCCGAAATGTACAAGGGAGACAGCATTGAAGCCGCCCCAACGCCGATGCCGCCGATGATCCTCGCGATGACAAATTGATTCAGGTTCGTGGGAATCGCGGCGCCAATCGCCGAGACGGCAAATAACACTGCCGTTACGATCAGGATTTTCTTCCTTCCGAATTTGTCGCTCATATATCCCGCGCCCATGGCGCCGATCACGCAACCCCAGATTGCGCTGGAGGCTGCCCATCCCGTCATTGCGGGTGAGAGCGCGAACTTGGTTTCCAGGAAACCGATAGCCCCTGCGATGACCGCGGTATCGTACCCGAACAGCAGGCCGCCGAGGGCTGCGATGGCAGAAACAAAGAAGACAAATCGCAGATTCGTGGTTTCTTTAACGATGGTCTCAGGTTCGTACATATGCTTTCATGGTAACAATTTCCTTTCCTTCACTTGCGCCTGCCGGCCGGATCGAGTAAGTCTTTACACCCGCAGGAATAATAAACGCCTCAGCAAAGTTCACATGAAACGGCACAAATGAATGGTCGGGGCTTTCAACGACAGCCTCTTCACCTTCCACTACCATCAGAACATTTACACTATCCCCTGTCTGATGGTTCACTTTCCCGGACTGCCAGTAGCGCCGTGTTTCGATAAACTGAAGCTCATGAAGCCCCGTATACTCTTCCTTCCAACCCTTCCCTTCCCCTACAGTCTTAATGCTGTTGATAAGATTTTCTTTCGTCCAGGCGGATTGGCGCTCCCATTGGATCACACTTGCGCCATGCCCGATGTTGATGGGCCTTGGTTTTCCATCCATACCCAGTCGCCCCCAATCCCACAGTTTGAAGGTGAAATTGTAGGGAGTAGCGCTGATCTCCAAAACCATGCATCCTTGTCCGGAGCAGTGCACAGTTCCGGCAGGTATTAAAAAATGATCATGTTTTTTTGCCGGCCATTTTTCCGCGTACCGGTCCGCATCAAAAGTCTCTCCGTCGGATTGCGCTTTCAGCAAATCGCGGATCATCCCTTCGCGGTCGACATCTTCCTTTAATCCGAGGTAGACGGTCGCATCTTCCGTCGCGTCCAGTATATAATAACTTTCATCCTGTGTATAGGTCATTCCAAATTGTTTCCTGGCGTATTCGGCCAGGGGATGAACCTGGAGGCTCAGGTTTCCACCACCGATGGTATCGAGAAAATCAAAGCGTATCGGAAATTCATCTCCAAATATTTTCCGCACTTTTTCTCCCAACAGGTCCACGGGTTTAAAAAATACCAGGTTGATCGAAGGTGTCTCGAACTTGATTCCATTAAAATCCAGCAACAGACTGTTCTCTTCGGGAACACAATTGAAACCCCAGGCATAATTGCGTGCTTCACGATCCAGGCCAAACTTTTCCTTCATCCATTGGCCTCCCCATGGTCCCGGATCGAAGAACGGAACAACACTGAAGGGCTGCTGAACGGTCTGCCTCATAGCATCCTCAAACATGCGGGCAGTGATCATTTTCGGCTCAGCCCTGTTGTTGGTATCCAGAACGTAATCCCATTTCTTCCTGAGATCTTTCTTCAGACGATCACATAAACGCCAATCCAGATAGAAGCCCCGCTTGTATTGTGTTTCAAAGGGATCGCTATGATTCGATATTCCTATGTTCGCAATTTGTTTTTTACGCATCCGCAGCTGAATCTCCCACCGCGCCATGTCGGCGTAAAGAAGTAAATCCGGATTCTTTACCACCAGCGACGCGCCTGTGCCGACCACAAACGTCAGGGTATACTCGAGTGCCAGGAACTGCTGCAACTGTACTATCTTCTTCTCATCCAGCAAATCTGCCAGGCCGAGCCGGGTGATGACTCCGAAGATACGATCATCAGTAACATCGGGATGCGTCAGCCGCCTGATTTCCGCTTCATCTTTAAACAGGGCGCAGGATTCAATCAGTCGCGCATGTGGAAACGTGTTATCAATACAGGATAATATATCGTCGATAAAAACACCCTGATAACATTCGATGACGATCACTTTCGCCGACCGTGCATCAATTGTTCTTGCCAATGCATCGCCAATACCGGCCCAACCCACCTGACATGTTTCAGCAGTATTGATCTTTACTGAAGGAAATCTATTAAATGACATTTAAACGTTCATTAATTTTAATATGGATCATTTTGCGTGAGTGCAGGATTAAGGTTCCTTTCCCGTTGCGGCACCGGAAACAGGCTGTGGTAGCTTTGCGGGTTTGCAAACGGTTTGGCGACCTTCACCTTCTCAACAAGTTTTCCCATGCGCACGAGATCATGATAGCGGGAGCCCTCCATCACCAGCTCCCACCTTCTTTCCTGAAGAATGGCGTCCTTGAATTGCTGATAATCGAGCCCGGATAAATCAGGAAGAATTGCCAGTTCTGACGTACCATCAAAACGGGCGCGCTTTCTGACGGCATTGATCATTCCATATGCGTCAGCATCCGGCCCGTGGTTGAGCTCGTTCAATGCTTCTGCATAGACCAGCATGATGTCTGCGGTACGGAGGTAGATAACATCCATGTCCGTGGTATTGCCGAGCGGTTCCTTTTCCCGATCCCAGAACTTAGCGATATGGGGACTAAAGGTGACGGTGGTATTGTCGCTGTATGTAAAGGATGTGATGAAGGTAACTTCCTTACGTCTGTCCTGAGAATCAAAGCTATTAAAAAGATCATCGGTAGGTACCTCCCACCCGTAAGCGTTCTCAGGTCCTTCGCCGTTCTTGTGAAGGTTAGGCGGAAGAAGCCGGACATGATATTGATTGGGTTTGAATCCCTGACTTAAGGTGCCGCTGTAGTTAACGGCAAAAATAATTTCTCCTGAATTGGCGTTCTCCAGCTTAAACAGGTCAGCGAAATCCCGGAAGAGCGGATGCTCATTGGAAGTGATGACGATCAAGGCATGATCGGCCGCCAGTTGGTATTCCTTCATCTCAAGATAGACCTTTGCCAGTAAGGCCGTGCAGGCCATGGGTGTTGCCCTTCCGGCGCCTACGCGATATGAACGACTCAGGTGATCGCGCGACCATTCCAGGTCCGCGATAATGGCCGCATACACGTCGGCTGCAGGCGACCTGGGCACAAACGCATCCTGCAGGACCACTGTTTCATGCAAGATCAGTGGCACATCACCGAACAAGCGTACAGCTTCAAAGTACATCATGGCACGGATGAAGCGCGCTTCGGCAACCAGATGGTCGCGCCTTGCTTCATTCATAGCAATCAGTGGCACACGGTCGATCACTACATTGGCGGCGTTTACAGTTTGATAGATGTCCTGCCAATACAGTTCGATGCGTTCGTTCTCTGCGGTAAAAGCGAATTCATTCAGCGTCCGGTATTCCTGCGACACAATTGTCTCCCCGCAGTTGTCTGAGAGCACATCCTTGAAGACCCAATAGTCATTGAAAAAAATGCCGCCAAAGCCCCGCTCGAAGATCCCTTCTGTCCCCACCGTCAGGTAATCGTAAATGGCATTGGTCGCGGCCACCGCATCGCCTTCGGTCTTGTAGAACGTGGCGGAGTTGATAACCGATTCCGGTTTTTCCTCAAGGAAGTCACATGCGTAAAAAATCACCGTCGGAATAAAAATAAGTATTGCGTACCGTCTCATCAGAATACAATGTTTAATCCGGCGGAAAATATTTTTGTGGTGGGATAAGAGCCAAAATCGGCCCCAAAGCTTCGTGGATTATGGACAAACCTGTTCACCTCAGGATCATAGCCCGAGTATGTTGTGAGGGTAAAGATGTTTTTCGCGCTGAAAAAGAAGCTGAGGGTCGACGGTCGGAACTTCATCCCGCTTGCGAGTTTTGAAAAGTAATAGGATAGCGTGATGTCTTTCACGCGCACATAAGAAGCATCTTCCACGTGATGATCAGAAAGTGTATTTACCCTCGGTGAAACATTGGCCCGCGGGTATTCGTTTGTGGGATTTTCCGGCGTCCACCGTTTCAGGGCTGCTGTGGAATTATTCTGGCTGCCATCAAAACTTTCCAGTGAAAACGTGTTGAAGTTGACGACCTCATTGCCATAAACGCCCTGAATAAAAATACCCAGCGAAAAGTTTTTGTAATTGACCGTATGGTTCATCCCGAAAGAAAAGTCAGGGTTCGCATTTCCCAGCACAAATTTGTCGGCCTCCGTCAGTACGCCGTCCATATTCCTGTCTGCATATTTGCGATCGCCATAGGTTGGCACGTAGTCGACAAACCTGGGTACCGCGGCGGGATCTTCATCCAGTTGAATGATCCCATCGGTCTTATAGCCATATAATGTCCCGATGGGCAGGCCCGCGTTGATAGAGGTCCATCCATTGACACCCAGCATCGGATCTGCAGGGATGCCTTCGTCACTGTTGAGGTTGACGACCTTATTCCGGTTAAAGGAAATATTGAACGTGCTGTTCCATTTTACCGTCCTGGTCGTGTTGACGGTATTCACAGCAACCTCCAGTCCTTTATTTACCATAGTCCCCACGTTAAAGAAGGAATATCCAAAGCCCGAGGTATAGGGCACGGGTGCATTCAAAAGCAGGTCCGTCGTTTTTTTGTAATAGATGTCCGTGACGAGCGTGACCCTGTCTTCGAAGAGACCTATATCCAGCCCGGTGTCAAACTGACTGGTAGTTTCCCATTTCAGGAGATCGTTCTGGCGGGACGCGGGGCCCGACCCCTTTGCGATGTCATTTTCTCCAAAGTAGGCTTCGGTGGTTTCGAGCAGGCCAAGCGAACTGTAGGGCGGAATACCTTCATTACCGACAACACCATATCCGATCCTCCATTTCAGATCGCTGATTATTCTGAAATCTTTCAGGAAGGATTCTTCCTTCGGGCGCCAGGCAAAAGCGAAAGACGGAAATGTTCCATACTTGTTTCCGGATCCGAATTTGGAAGACCCGTCAATCCGCGCGGAAACCGTGAACAGGTATCGCTCATTGAAATTATAATTCACCCTCCCGAGAAAAGACTGCAGTTGCCATCCGCTGGTCCCGTTGAAAATCAATGTCTTATCGGCGCCCACCTGCAGTGCGTTAAAGCCGAGCCTGTTGTCATCGAAGTCGGAAGTGGCCGTAAATAGGAATTCATTGTTGTATGCCTGCAAAGAGTGTCCGATGACGGCATTCACGCTGTGGCGGCGGATCGATTTTTGGAAGCTGATCGTATTTTCCATAAGCCAGTTGATGCCCTGCTGATCGGCAAGTGCAGCCTGACCGTTGCTTCCTTTTCCCCGTCTGATGTCATTCGGAATAAATGATTTCTCAGTCAAAAAGACGGCATCGGTGCCAACCGATGACTTCAACTGCACGTTCTTCATCATGTCCCAGGTCACGAAGAAATTTCCCAGCAGGCGGGTAGAATTACTCACCTGTTGTGTTTTGCTGATATCGGCGACAGGATTACCCACCGCAGGCTGCGCTGTATTGTTCTCAAATACGTAATTACCGCTGGCATCATGAACGCCCAGGCCGGGGTTGAACGCGAGGGCCCACGACGTAACGCTGGAAGGAATGGCTCCCTCCGCATCTGTGACCACGCCGAGCAGCGAACTTCTGTTGATGTTCAGGCTGGTACCTATGCTGATTTTTTTGGATAAGCTCTGATCCAGATTGATTCTGAGGTTTCCCTTTGTAAAATTGGAATTTTTGATGATACCGTCCTGTGTGAAAAAGTTGGCGGAGATCGCGTATGTCGAGCCCTCGTTTCCGCCCCGGGTTGACACCTGAATGTTGTCCATCGGCGCCACCTGAAAGATCTGATCCTGCCAGTCCGTTCCGACCCCCAGGTTGACCGGGCTTGCATAGATGTGTCTGCGATCAGCGCCAGCGTTGTCTGCAGCCTCATTCCCCAGTACAGCAAGCTGGGCAGCATTCAGCATCGGTATCTTCCGTCGCAATTCCTGGACACTTCTTGTGTAGTTGATGGTGACGACAGGTGCTCCCTTTTTTCCTCTTTTGGTGGTGACGAGGATCACGCCGTTGGCGCCCCGGGTACCATAGATCGCCGTCGACGAAGCATCTTTCAACACGTCAATGGACTCGATATCTGCAGGATTGATGCTGGATAATGGATTCAGTGACGGGCCAGTGACAGCGCCAACATTCGTTTCGGGGACAATAAACACGCCATCGATCACATACAGGGGCTCATTGTTGCCGTTGATCGAGTTCGTTCCTCTGATCCTGACGGAAGAAGGGGCGCCGGGTTGCCCGGAACTCATGCTGACAACCAATCCCGTAACCTTCCCCTGCAGCCCCTGATCGATGGATGAAATGGCTGTGTTCACAAAATCCTCGGCCTTGAGGGAGGCTACGGAACCGGTAAGATCACTTTTTCTGACATACCCATATCCGATCACCACAACCTCATCCAGCAGCCCACCATCTTCTTCCAGGATAACTGATAATTCAACATCGGCGTTGACCGCAAATTCACGGGCGCTGTATCCGACAAAGGTGACTTTTACCACAGAACCCGCGGGAACCCGCAGGCTGAATTTGCCATCGATATCAGTAACCGTACCGTTGGTCGTTCCCACCTGAAACACGGATGCACCCGTCAAGGGTTCAGCTTGGTCGGAGACGGTGCCCGAAACAACAACTGTCTGGGCATGTGCGAGCAGTACTGACAGCATCAGCATGACAATGCCGGTTATACGGATCATGAGAGACTTCATTTCTGGCATAAATGCTGGAGCAACAAAAAAGCTGTCTCAAAAGAACAGGGTCCTTCTGAGACAGCTTTCAAAAATATCAGTTAATCGTTTTCAAAGGTCACATCTTCACAATAACCCGCAGGACCTGTTTCATCGTCAGCTGCGCCGGCTTTATAGGGATCAAAAGCGCTTGTCTTGGCAACAGCGACAAAACGTTTCTCATAATCTTCTGCGGGGTCGTAGGCAGGATCAAATTGATCGAGACCGTAGTAGGTCACATCTGCGTGGAGTTTGGTATCATCGATCACTTTGATGTTCAGCGTATCGGTTACTTTTTCACCGAATGCGCCCGTTCTGCTCATCAGCAACTTCAACGTATTGTCATTCAGATCATAGTAACAGTAGTTATACCAGATATCACCGAAATCATCAACCTTCGCACCAATGCTCTTGTCATAAGTGCCATCATCGTTGAATCGATAAACATCATCGGTATAGACATCGCTGATGTCATTCTGATTCGTCTTCTTTCTGATCTCTTCACTTAACCTCCAGTTGTACTTCAGTAACAATTGTCTGGGTGTCAGTTCGACGGTCACTACCAATTCGCTGGAAGCAGTCGTCCCTTTATTATCCGTCACCGTAAAATTAAGAACCAGAATATGGTCTGCATCCGCATCTGTTACCGTATAGGTATAGGGCGCCGTCAGCGGGGCGGTAAACGTTTCCTCTTCCTGCGAAACACCATCCCAAAGTTTTTTTACGACGAGATTTTTGAAACCGGCGTCGGTGGTGGTAGTGACCGTCACCGAAACTTCATCCCCGGGAGAGGCGGTAGCTGCGGTTTCAGAAAGCGTAAGCGTCGGCGCTGCGAAATCCTCATCATCTTTACATGATATCAGGAATGCAGTTCCTGCCATGATACCTACCGAAAGATAAGTGAACAAAGATCTTTTCATATTGTATTAGGTTTGGTAGAAAGTCAAATATAGGATGTCCATATGTATGAACATAGTAATTACAACGTTATTTTTGGGACCGGCACGCTCCCATTAATACCCTGTCAGGATCTTTTCGACCGGTACCCGGATAAAGCGCGGCCGGTAGAGGAGGGCGTCATCGTAGTGATCCTGCAGGCGCATGCTGTTCGTATTGTACGAAACAAGCACAAAGTCGTCGCTGGTAAACTGCGGATGGGCGACCGCGTTATAGGTAAAACACTCCTTGCAGTTTTCGGGCACAGGCGTTTCGTAGATCATCTGTTTGTTGCCCCAGGGGCCGTAGGGTTGTTCAGCGGTAAATGAATATATCTCCCGGCTTAACCCGCCTGCCTGCATGATCAGGACGTAGACCCCTTTCCATTCAAAAATACTAAACTGCTCAGAGCCAGAAAAGTCATGCATGGGACTGGCATCTTCAGCTTTATCGACCCATTGTCCGTCATTGAAGAATTCCCACGGACCGCGTGCCTGGCCCTTGGCAGCCCGGGCCACATAGGGATATTTGTTCTTAAGACCGTAGATATACGTGTAATCTCCACCCTCAAATACGGCATGGCCGAAGTGAATGCTATCGAGGTCGTCAAAGTGATCGATCCGAAGCGGTGTAAGATCAGGGAGCGAAAATTCCACCAGATCCGTTCCCCTGAATTGGAATCCCCACATATCCGAGTGGTCCAACTGAAAGAATCTGGAGGCGAACACATTCAGCTTGCCATTTTCAATAAACGCGTCGCCGGGCCAGTACCAGAATTCAAGTTCATCATACCCCAACGCGGGATCCCCTATTTCAGGCGGGATCATCATCGACTTGAACTCCTCGGGCTCTCCCTGGTGGTAGGTGTGCAGCTTACCACCCTCCCAGATCACGAAGCTGTTGCGGATATACGCCGGCGTTGTTTTGATCCTCCGGTTATCCGAAGTAACATTTCCAAGAAATGTATCCCCGAAGATCCACACGGTCCTTCCATCCGGAAGTTCTATTGAATAAGTACCATCGCCGCCGGTAAATCCTTCTCCTCGCGGCAGAAACCTTTGCGTAAATGCAGTATCCTCGAACACCTTCCTTGCGGATGATCCCGGACTTTCAGAATGACCCGGCCTGCATGCCTGAAACAGGATGGCATTTGCCACTAAAAAGTAAAATATCTTGTTCAATCTCTTTCGCTTTCGACGGTGTAAACAATACTGTCTGACTTATAATATCCGATGTTGTATTCTATGGGACGCCTTCCCGGATCATAAACAAACCGCTTTCGCTTCAGAATCGGATCACCCTTATGGATATTGAGATGTCCGGCCATTACCGCGTCTGCGGCAATCGCCGTAATTTCTTCCTTACTCACTTTTGCGATCACTGAAAAATCCTGCTCCAGTATTTCGTACAGCGGACGATTAAAATCTTCTTCCCCTGTGAGTCCGATCTTCGGATTGAAATAAGAAATAAAATAAACAAACTGATTTTTCTTGTCACCCCTCACCCGCTCCATCTTCAATATCTTCACCTTTTTCTTAAGCCCAAAGAATTTAGCGACTTCGCCTGGTGCCACGACCCAACTCATGGCAATGCTGTAATTTTTGATCTCAACCCCTTTCGACTTCATCTCCTGGCTAAAGCTCATCCAGTTCTTCGCCTTGCTGTCAACGGGTTTGGAAACCACTGTCCCGACGCCTTTCTTCCGCAGCAACAATCCCTCGTGCACAAGCTTATTGGTAGCCTGGCGCAAGGTATTCCGCGAGATACCGAGTTGTCTGGACAAGTGCACTTCATTGGGCAACAGCTTCCCTGCCTGGTATTCGGCGCGCCCCATCATTTTCCTGAGCAGTTCCTCCGCCTGGACGTGAAGTGGAATCGAGCTGTTGTGGTCTATGGCCAGTTTCATTGGACGTATTCTATAGGGCTGGTAATGGGGTCAAACAAGCGAACGCGTCACTTAATACAGGGGCAATTTAGTATGTATGAACATATGAACAACATAAACCGGGAATAAATTTGCATGGATCCTGAGGAAGCTCTGCCGGGAAACTGAAATACGCTGATCAAACGTGGTAACAGCATGATCGACAACTTTCTTACGCCTCCGGCCAATACACGAACAGTGAGAACAGGGAGGCACTCCGGCTAGTACGCGTTCTGATTTCCGCGCATGGATTGCCAGATGGTTAGAAATACAATCTTAAGATCGAGAAAAAGTGACCAGTTTTCCAGATACCAGATATCGGCGTCAATTCTCTTATGAAGGGAAGCTGGTTCCTTGATCTCGCCCCTTAGACCATTCACCTGGGCCCAGCCCGTGATGCCCGGCGTCAAAAAATGTCTCACCATGTATTTATCGATCAGCAATGAATAATCCTTCGTATGCTTGAGCATGTGCGGGCGCGGACCTACTACTGACATATCCCCCATCAGTACATTGAAGAACTGGGGCAGTTCATCGATACTGGATTTGCGAAGGAACGAGCCCAGTCGTGTCACGCGGGCATCGCCCTTCCGCGCCTGCATCTGATCGGCATCAGCATTCACCATCATGCTCCTGAACTTGATACAATAGAAAGGCTTATTATCTCTTCCAGAACGCAATTGCCTGAAGAACACCGGTCCTTTCGAATCCAGTCTTATAAGCAATGCGATGATCGGTGTAAGCCAACTCAAAACAAACGCGATTGCCAGCAAAGAAAATACAATATCAAACCCTCTTTTAATGATACCGTTCACTATATTCTCCAATGGCTCCTGCCTCGCCGTCATCACAGGCATGCAGTCATACACTTCAAGCATCACGTTCTTGTCAAAAATATTGCTGATATCCGGAACAAGCCGCATTCGCACCATTTGCTTGTCTGCCTCTTGCATCAACCCCTTGATCCGCGCAGATTCATAGCTCGGCAGAGCGCAATACACTTCCGATATACCATGCTCACTGATATAATTCAGGCACTCATCCACGCTCCCCAACAATACCGGATCGTCTTCACCGGAAGGTGCGTAATGATCATCAAATACACCCTCGATCCTGTATCCCAGAAGGTGATTTGCATTGATGTACTTATACAGGTTCATTCCGACGGGCCCCGCACCGATCAGCACAATCCGCTTATACTCAATCCAAAACCGCCTTCTTGATTTGCGCAGCAAAAGAAACGATGTCTTCCAGAAAAGAATTAACAGCGCAAATGCTGTATGGAAATGAGCAAGCAATTTATACGAAAATGTGAGCTGTGGAAAAGACAACATCAATCCAATCGTGATCAATCCGAAAATTATCAATGCAGTGATGACCGCGCGAACGGTAACATCCGCTTTCCGCGTCAAAATATTATTGTACAATTCCTTGAGGTTCGCGCAGTAAAACCAGACAAGATTCAATAATAGAAAATTCAGACGGTGATCTGAATCAAGGGCCCTGTGAAAATTTTCAGGTTCGTAGATAAACAGCGCGACAAGAAAGGCAAAATTTAAAATGAGGAAGTCGGCGAGAATATTGATTACTTTGATTAAAGTGGAGTATTTATAAATCATTGTAACGAACAATTAGTGAGGGTTAACCAGCAGACGACATCTCCAGGTGAAAGAAGGATTTGTGTATCCGGCATCCAGGTCCATTGCACCCACCCTTCACCTGCCGAGGAACAGATACAACTAACACAATTCAACACAGCGGCGTGAGCAATAATCGATGCGTACCAATTTACATACTTCCCGTAGCCAGACGGTGGCAAACCTTGTCAGCATAACCGCCAACAAATTCAAAGATCATTTCTTCGCATCTCATGACAGCTCGGATTCATTTTACTATGCAATGAATATGACAAAATCTTACTGGCTATTCAATAGCCCTTTTGGGTCATTCTGGTGTTTGAGATCAGATAGAGACAAAACATTGCAAGAGATCACTGCGGCGACGCGCATATCAACTTACCATTGACCTGTATACTTCAACCACGTTCTTACTACCGGTCATCTTCAGAATATTCTTGCGGTGATTCTTGACAGTATCCGCGCTCAGGAAGAGATTTGCCGCAATTTCCTTCGTGGTCATGCCCTTTGATATCAGGCCCATGATCTCCAGCTGACGGCGGGTGAAAGCAAAGTCATAATTGTAAAATTCTTCCTTGTACACCTGTTCGTATTCACCCATTGAATTCAGCTTCTGGATTACAAGCGTCAGATGGTGGTCTTTCTTGAACGGCGTAATATCAGTAATCGTAGTAAAGTCCACCAAAGGTTTACCGCGCTCATTCACTTTAATAAAAACCGTTTGCTGAAGCACATTCATGTAGGCAGAATCTTTGCGCTTCAATCGTAGATTATAGGAGAACTTCAATTTGGTACGCTCGTTAATGGGGGTCGCATAATAATACGCGAAAAGTTTTTGATGTAGCTGTTTGAGGATGCCCGCATCTTTGGGATGCCAGATCTTACAACAAAAAGAAAATCCATCATTGAGAAAGTCCTCGGCATGATAGCCCGTAATTTTTTTTACAGACTTACTCACATAGATGAATTTCATTTTACTGAAATCCAGCATGAAGAAGAACGCTGAGGAATCGGTGTAGCTTTCCATTTTATCCTGCATGACGCCGAATTGCTGAAGTTCACCTGTCCGCTCAGTCAGATCATGGTTGTTATGGAAATCGAATGCAATCCGCCTGTTAAGGTCGGGTTGCCAATATGCTTCATAAAGGGTCTTTGATTGCATATCAGTGATGTTTATGTTTAATGTAGTAATAATTAACAAGCTTTACCAGACTGAGAATCAGAAACCCGAAAAGAATTCTAAACTTTTTTACTGCCGGTTTACCCGGAACTTTGCGTCCGACTCATAGACCGGATGCTTACTCCTTGAACCAGCCGACATGCTGACCTGTCTCTCATCTTTGTTTGTTTGCTTCCTGAGCTTCTCCTCTTCGATTAACCTCAAAGCAAAGAGCAACTCCACGAGGGTTCTCTGGATCGTATAGTGCCATCCGCGCCAGCCATCCAGCAGGGCTCCGTTCACAAACAAGCAATAGAAGAGCACGAAGAACGGCGCCAGGAATTTTGTTTTGCGAATCCTGACTACCAAAGAATTGGGACTCGAGTTTCCGGTGTCGAGCATCTTGCGACATTCCATGATTGAATAGTTATCAAGGTTGCGGACCCAACGACTCAAAGGCTTCCGGTCGTCATGGAGAATGAACGCATTAAAAGAACCACTGTCCCCCCTGATCGCAAGCCTTTGTGTATGGCCGTCATCAAAGTAGGTGCAATGGTCCTTTTGAAACAAAACCGGTCTCGGAGTCGTATTGTTCCTGCGGAGAGGTTTCCCGAAAACCACGAACTTAAATTTCGAAAAATAGGCCACCTTTTCCGGTTTCCTGACAAACATCCTGGCTTCAGAAATAAACTCGGGCGTTAATACATAATCTGCATCGAGCGTTAAGACCCATTGGCTCGTCATCAATGACAACCCGTAGTTCCATTGGGTGGAGTGGGTGTCAAAGTCCCTGAAATGCAATTCCGTATTGGGATAACTTTTCACAATGTCAATTGTGGTATCCGTACTGTGACTGTCGAGGACTATTATTCTTTCCAGCCATCCAAGTTTATCCAATACCCTACCGATATTCTCCTCTTCATTGAAGGTCAGAATCAGGGCAGATAATACGTTTGAATTAATCTTTTCCATAAGGTTTCTCTCTTGTTGTCCTAAGAACTTAGTTCTTTTTTCAAAGAACCTATCTCAATTCATACTCATCGCGTCATAGTTTGTCACGTATTGGCTGATCAGCATCGCCTGGGAGAAATACCGGTCGATAATCTGTCTTCCATGCTCATTGACCATGGCACGCTTTGCCTGGTCACCGTATGCATCGATGATAGCGCTTCGGATGGACTGGACATTTAGCGCGGTCACCCAACCCAGGCCATTCTCATTGACAAAAGGCGCAAGACCCACTTGCTCAGAAATCAAAACCGGGGTACCAACATGCAAAGCTTCAATAACCACATTGGCAAAGTTTTCATTGTAAGAAGTGAGTACAAAAACATCGCTTTTCATCAACTCCTGAAATTTTTCCCTGCGATCTTTCCAGCCAAGCCATTCTACCTGTTTGCAAAGACCGAGGTTGCAGATATCTTTCTTTAAAGCGTTGATATAGTCTTCCTCCCCAGAACCTGCAATTTTAAGCCTCACATCAAAAGGCAGGTCTTTCATCGCCGCCAGTAAAAGCTCGAGACCTTTTTTGGGATGGATTCTTGAAAGAAAGATCATCGTAAACGTTGCATTGTGCTCCCGGTGTATTTCGCATTCCGGAAGCATCAGTATATTGGGAAGCAGAAACCCCTTCCAGCCGCTGATTAACTGGGTACATTCTTCATATTCAGACTGTGCGGTAGCATGAAAAACACTTTTCAGCAAGGCCTTCCTTCCCAATATCCGGTGCAGCCATTTCTTGGATTTGACGTTGGTGGATGTAAAAATATACTGGCTCAACATACCCCGTGGTGAAATGATGATCCGCTTGTGCTTTAAATGGCAGATCCACGCAGCAATCACCACAAGGAAATTCCACCATGTGTGAATATGGATCACGTCATACTCGTTGCAGTGGCTTAACAGATGACGCCACAAAGCGGGAGAGACATGGGTCGGATCTTTCGTGATACGTTTAAAATATTTAACCTTCACGCCGTCGACATCCAGTTCCTTTCCGGGAGGCACTTCAAGTTCGGTCTTTCCATTGGCCGTGGTCGTAAACACGTGAACGATATGGCCTGCTTCCGCCAATCCCTCGCATAAGCGGGAAACCGATTCAATGACTCCTGCGTAGATGTAGGCAGGCTTATAGGAAGGAATGACGTGAAGTATTTTCATGTTCTTATGATGGAAAAATATATGTTAATCGAAACTATAAACTGCTCTTTCGTGAATACCCTGCGATGTACCTGAAGCGCTCAACACTTCCCTGTAGACCTTTTCAATGCGGTCAAGCGCAACTTCCCTGTCAAATCTTTTGGCATTCGACAGACCTGCCTTGATGACGAGACGGCGTTCATGTGGCGCCAATTTCATCAGATGATTGACCGCATTCGCTCCTTCTGAAGCCCAAAGAGAAACTTCATCTTCATTCCTGGGACGCACCGATATCAGAAAAGCTGCGTTTCCGGCCACCTCCGTCATGGGTCGGGCGTCGGTTGTGATAACAGGACAACCACAGGCCATGGCCTCTGCGATAGGCCATCCGAAACCCTCCGCAAGGGAAGGAAATAAAAATACACTTGCGCCCGCATACGCAAGGGGTAGGAATCTATCCGTCAGATTCTCTATCCAATGAATATCATTTTTATAGCGTGACTTCCCGTGCACTTCCATCAGTTTCCTGTCGGGCGGTTTGCCAATCATCAGCAGCGGCAAACGCTCCCCGAAGCGGGACCTCCATGCGTTATAAATTTCAATTACGCCGGCCCTGTTTTTATACCACTGGTTTCCACCAATATGAAGAAGATAACCCCTGCCCAATCGCAGACCGGTATGCTCACTCAGCGCAGCCCTCGCCATCAAAGGTTCATGCGGTTCGAAAGACTGATTCAGGCCATTGTAGATCACCTCCGAACGTACGGGTTCCGCTGGCAGAAATGCATGCAGGTCTTCCTTTGTTTTTTGGGAAACCGAAATGAAGTATTTTCCTCTTGCATAGCCGCGGTGAATGAATGCCTGGTATTGTCGTCCTAACCATCCTGTTGGATTTTCAGGTATCCTTCCTTGCGCGGATCGCTGGGCCAGGAAGTCATGGCAATGAATGACATATGGCCTTCGTCTTACCAATGTAACCCACGGACCCAATGCCTGATCCGTAAAGACAAACAACGTATCCTCCGGAAACTTCTTCATCTGCTTCTTTACGGAGATTGGAAATACGATATACTGATCGATATAGCCAAGCCACTTCCGGATCACGCCGGCCGCCGGAACGCGGGAAGCAAATGGCGTGGGTCTTAATATCGTAGCATTCCACCCACGGGCTTTCATGCCCGTGAGGAGCATATTGGCGAACCGCGGCATGCTCTGCGATCCAAGAAAATGCGGATGGGCGAAGAAAACGATATTCATATATTCAGCTGATTACATTTTCTCCATTACTGACGCGTGTTCTTAAAGACGCGAGCATGAGGCCTGCGATGATCGTACTGAACCCGAGCGCGGTGGGCTGCCCCCACTGGCTTTGGCTTATGACAAGCAAACCAAAACTTGAAAGAATCCACGGCAGAAAGTCGCCCCGGAGAAGCTTCAAATAAGCAGCAGTGGCAATCTTCACACTCAGCGCAACACGCAATACAATGACAGACATCCCCAACAAGGCCCCTGATTCGCCGACCAACCGTCCCCACTCCCCTTCGGAAATCAGGTATAACACTTCACCCTTCATCAACATGCTGCCTACGTTGGTACCCAGTCCCATTCCGAAGCCAAAAAAAGGAAACGATCCAGCCTGTGAAAGTGCGCCGAACATGCCACCGAAATAACGATCCAGCAGAACGCCGTCAAGTCCACCTTCGGTTTCATTCGCAGATACAAAGCGCGCAGTAAAGACCTCCATTGCCTTCTGAAAAAAATCGTAGCGATTCAGGATCATGAACATGACCACCATCCCAAGAATGGCGGGAATGATCCGGAATAAATACTTTGGATTGCGCAACAATGCGCCGATGGTAAATACCGCCGAGACGGCGACGCCAAAAAACAGCGACCTTGAAATCGAAAGCGGAATAGCAACCAGCAGTGCAATGGTGGCGCTCAAAAGAACAACACGGTTGATATTTTCTGAATTGACCTGGAAATAAAGAATAAACGCGGCAGCAAAACCAAAAAATAGTGTGGTACCATTCGTAAATGAAAAAGTACCGGAAGGTCTGAAGTAACCCAGCGCTCCGCTGAAACCTGACCCCTCCATATTGCCGCCCACACCACGGTTCACCCAGGCTGATTGCGGACTGTAAAACTGGAGGATGATGAGTATTGCCATGGGTATTGCAATCCAAAGTGTTGCTTTCCCCATTTTCACCACATCCTCGCGTGTAAAGATCCTTCCGATCGCAAAAATCATGGGATAGTGAAGGAGGAGAATACGCGCGCCAAACATTGTTATCCACAGGTTGCCATGACCAAAGAGCAGGGTGGTAAAAATTCCAACGACACTGATCAGTATCATTCCATAGAGATAGGGTGTGACGGGGAACAAACCCCGTCGCCAAGAAATGAGAACAACGAAGAGCGCTATCGGATCGCGAACGATCAACAAGGGAGTCGCCAATCCCGGCAGGAACCATTTTCTCAGGACACCTTCAAAAATCAAAAGTAAGAAGTATGCCCATATCATCTTTTTAAGAAACGCATGATCTTCCGCATGTGCATCTTCCGTGATCATCTTCAACCGAAGTTTTTCAGCAGCGTAGTCAGTTTCGCGGTGTGTCTTAAATGTAAGAGCGCTCATCGTTCATATTTCATGGTGTGTACTGGTACTTCGTTCCGGATTGTTGCTGCCAGTTCCTGTCCGTACATTTTCCAGGGACGTTCGCTGGCGGCTTCACTGGCTGCATGGCCAACCTCGGCAACAACCCTCCGGTTACAGAGAATGTCCTCCAGTACTGCCTGAATTGATTCAGCAGAACCCGCCTCGATTATCCACCCGTTGTTACCGTGCTTGATTAAATCAGGTCCCGCAGTGCGATCGGTTGTTATTACGGGTGTGCCTTGCGACATGGCTTCTGTGATCACCAGGCCAAAGCCTTCAAAAAGAGAAGGAAAAACAAGAACATCATGGCACTGCATCAGTTTTAGAACCTCGGAGTGTGGCAGACTCCGTATCCAGTGATGCCGGGCCAGTTCAGCATTCAAGGCAGGACATTCCTGGTTCGGTTTATTCCCGACCAGGGTCAGGGTGACAAAAGGCTTTAGCGCTTCGGCTGCCTTAAAAAGATACGTTATCCCTTTGCGCTGCGTAAGCCCTCCTACAAAAAGCAACTTCAATGGCCGACCTGATTGAATCGAGGGGTATACTCTCGACTTCAAGACGGTAGGAAATCCGTAGGGAACCACGTGTACGGGAGGTAAGGTGCCCGGGAAAAGCCGGAGTGTGCGCGCCGTAAATTCGCTGGCAACAAAAATCCGGTCAGCCAGCCTGATCTCTTTATCCTTATTCATCAGCTTCTCCGGCGAATCAAGCAAGCCTGTAAGCGTCGCAGCCCACGCTGGCCATCGCTCCTTTTCCTTTTCAAAGATCGCTTTACCTGCCCGCCAGTATCCCACGGGAAGATCGTACAGACACGCAAGTCCCAGCTTTTTTGCTTTCCGGAAAGAATATTTCGCACCGTCTTCGTAAGCGTAGACTCCCGTGACACCACGGGCCGTGAGCTGCCTCAAAGTTCGGGCAACCCGTCGATCCAGACTGCGATATACTGCTTCAATTGAAAATGGTCCATGTTCATGTTCGATCAACTTGCGTAATCCGGCTTTCGAAGAAATCAGTCTTCCGTATTCCATCCACGGCCATGTTTCAGTTATGTTTTTTATTTCAGGCTCGAAACTTCTCCGCTTCAATATGGAGAATAGTTTTATATCACTTAATCTGTCAACCCTATCGCCCGGAAAACTCGCGATGGTAGTATGAAAGCAACTTGCAATACCTGCTTCGGCCAGGCCCAGCGTGGCGGCGCGTACGTTTTGGTTACCAGTCGGGTGCGTAATGACAAGTTTCATCTTTTCAATGGTTGGCGTTACTGATAACTTCAAGATATTTTCTGGCGATCACTTCAGGACGGTGTGCCGCGAGGTGCGCGGGCGCGGCTTCACGCAACGCTTCTTCCATCATCGGATTCCTGAGTAAATCCAGGATACATTCGGTGAGCGCGGCGACATCACCTCTCGGAAAGACTAACCCTGCTTTACCCACCGCGTCCGGCAGACCACCACCGTCAGATACAATGGGAATACATCCGCAGGCCATTCCTTCCAACGCAACGTTCCCAAACGGCTCCTCCCAGACGGAGGGTACCAATAAATATTTATGATTGTTCAGACAGGATACCAGCGACTCCCCCCGCAAGACCCCGGAAAATTTTACATGGTTGCTGATACCCAAATGCAAGACGAGCTCCTCAAGTTCGCGTCTGTCCGGGCCGTCACCGATAATCGTGAGTGTCAGAGACTCCGCCTGCGGAATGGCATCCGACAATAGGCGCATCGCCATGATCGCCAGGTCAGCCCCTTTATCGGAAACCAGGCGACCCAGAAAGACAAAACTGTTCTTTCTCTTGAATGCAGGTTTCGTTTTAAAGATATCCGCGCGATAAGGGTTGCTGATGACCGTGGCAGCTGGCCAACATTTTTGCCGGACCGACTCACTTACGGCAATCACTGATCTGGCACGCTTGAGCCATCTCATTTTAAACCGATCCTGCCACCTGGTCTTTCCATTCTCCGTTCCAATCCAGGTACATAAGGCAACTACGCCCCGCTTGTGGAAAAACAGAGAGGGCCAGGCAAGGCGCAGGCATGGATTGTTTTCATAAACGATATCAGCCCACAGATGTTCCCTGAGCAGTGATACGAGACCGGGGTTGCGCCTGATCTTATACGGAAATTGCTCACGGCCCGCCTGATGAGACCAGGTGAGCAAACGCACCCGATGCCCTGCCTGATGAAAAGCATTGGCAAGTATTTCAGAATTAACCTCAATACCTCCAACGTCCGGATAAAATTTGTGCGACAGAAAAAGTATATTCATATACCTGCTGATGTTTCATCTGCTCTATAACATTCAGCGCACCGTAGACATTCTGTGAAAGCACATCGTACGCTTGCGGACTACAGGTATATTTTCAAAAACAAACACAACGCGCCGGAGCGACAATGACCCGGCAATACCAGGATCAGGCCAGGTGCGTTTTTATCTTATTCGCCACAGCCTGCTGGTTATGGGTATTGTACCACGCTAATAATTCTCTCCTGACCATGCCGCCCGTGAACGCCTCCGGACAGACAGTTCGACTCCAGCTAAAATAGTTTTTACCATCAACAAGGCCGTCCTTCAACGAATAATCGACCGGAAACAGATTAATCGGAATAACACCAAATGCGGCATAGGCCGAGAAAATGCCCGACTTACCAAGCAGGTGAGCTTCGTAGTTCAATGCCCCATATTTGATCTTATTAAAATAGATAGCCATATCCCCGGGATCGAGTGAACCCAGTACATAAAAGTTCACCATCCGGTGGCTGAAATGATTTTCACCGGGACCAATATCATATAAGGAATTTATTTTCAGATTTTCCAGAACCTTTAGGAACAGCGGATTTTCATACACCGCCTTGCGTCTGTGAAAGGATCCAAAAACAACCATGCTTCCCTCCTGCTTTGGAATCCGATCGTTATAAAGATTGTCCGGTATATTGGAAAAGATGCCCGTGCATATCGCATTGAATGTGTCGTCATGAAGCACCTTCTTCAGCCGATCGTTGTAAGAGGAACAATTGGTAAAGATCGCATCAGCGATGCCGCACAATTCCCTTACAATTCTTTTCTGGAGCCTGCCCGTATAAAAAGGAAGTTTCAAAAGAGAATTGCTTGAAGAATACAGCTCGTGAAAGAATACCAGGATCCGGCATTGAACGACTGCCTTATATTTCCGGAGCGCGCTGACTAAATAGAATGGAATCCCGTTTCTGTTATAGGCATAGCCGACATAATGCAGCACCACCACATCTGCCTTGTGCTTGCTGAGAACCTCGTAAAAGTTTTGCGGCTCAAAGGCATAAATCCCATTGTCATTGTTCAAACCTGGTGGTTTCCGAACAACAAAAACGTGGTCCGTATAGCCCTCTCTTTCCAGATTGTCTGCCAGTATCTTACAAAAATCCCCCAGCCCGTTGATGACGGGTGGCAGCGCTGGCGCTATATGGATAATTTTTTTCATATACCAACAATGTTAACGATCTTCGATTCAGGTCTGGCCCACGACGTATGCGACATTCCCATGCTATCTTCTCCCGTAGAACCTTCCGATAAGCGATGCCACCTTTAATGAGAACAACATCTTTCTGATTTCCCCGGATCGATGCGGGGCAATGATGCCGTTCGCATTTTTCCAGTACTCACGATCAACAATTCTCGGCGGTCTGCCGGAGATTGCCTGCATCAAAGGGTTCCACCTCCAGGGCTTGGGATGGCCCAGCGCATGCGGCATCAACGCGGCTCCGGATTTGATCGACATTCCCTCCTGGCCGACGAAACTCACTTCCCCCTCCCAAGCCTCGATGGTCGCATTCAATGCATCCTGGTCCGTTTTGCCAAACGGCGAGAAAGGTCCTTGTGCTTCCGTCCGCAAAGGCTGGCCGGGAAGCGCAGAACAATTCAAACCACCGATTGCGGGAGCCATGGCCTCCTGCATCAATTTCCACATACCCAGAAAACCATGATCAGATTTTTTCAAACCAATAAATCCGCCGTTTGCATACATCGGCGATTTGAACGATAGCGGAATGCCCTTTCCGCGGTAATACTGGCGCCATGCAGCCCTCCGCGGATGATTTTTAGGCAACGGAGAATTTACATCTTCGCACAAGGCCACGCCGTATTCAACCCACTGGCTAAAGAAATTCCACGGTCCACAGACTACGATATCGGGATCAAAATAAAACATCCTGGATGCAGACTTCGCCGGTCCGTTCCAGAGTCTAAGCATGAAGTCCGGCTTATAATTCGTCAGGTGGTAGTCTGTCACCAGCGGAATGAGGTGAAGATAAAGATCCTCGGCGACTTCAAGCGAGCGCCCACCATCTCCCAGTAAGGAAGCATTCGCAACCGCTTTTGAGGACCACGACGGCAAGGCGCCGCGATAACCTGCGTAGATCGATCCGCGGTAGCCCTGACGAAAAAGCGAATTGGTAAGCGCAGCCACACCGTAGTGATAGTGCCCTTCAAAAAGTGTACACACTGCAGATGTATTCGATTCAGGCGACATGACTTAATTTATTTCTATTCATAACGATCGGTACCAACACCTGTTCCAGGCTATCCGCAAAAACATCATAGTTTAGCCGCCGGGAGAACTCGGTATAGGCATTATGCGACATCTTTCTATATGCTGTTCGGTTCGTCCAAATACATGCCCACCTTGCTGCAAAAGTATCTATCGGCTCGCCCGGCTTTAATAATAATCCGTTCACGCCGTCTTTTATGATCTCCGAAACACCACCGGTTTCACGGCCCAATGCGGGCAAAGCATACGCATTGGCCTCACAATAGACACACCCGAAACATTCCGCGTGTGAGGGAAGAAGCAATGCGTGTGCATCCCTGAGTATGTCATGAAACATTTCTTTGTCGGCATCACTCTCCTTTTTCAGATATCCAACCTGACGCACATAATCCTTCATCAATGGTGGAATTGAAGGCGCGCATCCGATCACTGTGAGCACCGATGCGATTCCCGATCTGTTGAGCAATTCCACAAATCGCAGCGCTTCCGGTCCGCCTTTACGTTCCCATTGGGTACCGATAAAGACGAGGTTACAAATCTGACTTTCCGATCTGACATCAACCCATTCAGAAACTTCGGTTGCCGTTGGAACGGGATTGATATTCGCCCCGAACGGAATGGTAAATATTTTCGATTTCGCCGATCCGTAGTGCAGGATGGCACTCTGGCTGGCCCAATCGGCGGAGAATACTGCTGCGTCTGATCTGTTCAGCGCCCGTTGGTACATCTCATTCCCCATGGCTATACTCCGGGTCGTCAGGTTCGTGAAAGAAGGATAGTAATCGAGAATGGAAGCAAAAGTGGTGTCATGAATGATACAGGTTGGATATTGAAAAGTGGAATACGCCAGCCAGTCACCATGGATCACAAGGACTACTTCCGGCCCGATGCTATTGACCGCGTTGTCAAGTTGCTTACTGATGGGTTTCAGCCATTGCGCTTCAACTGCGGCAAGAAACCACTTGTTTTGGGTCCACAGATAAAACCGTCTTAACCATTTATAATACCAGGGTTCTCCGGGTCGTGTGAGCGTGATCGAAACAATATCATGTCCCTTTTTCCTCAGCGCCAAAATGATATTCGACGGTATCCCGGACCATGTTTCCGCTGAACTCGGATCGCCCAAACTTGCAATTGCAATTCTAATTTCAATAGTATTATCATCAGACGCCAAAAAGTATACCCTCCGGCAATATTGATCTGCTGTCAGATCATTTCACCGGATTAATTCTCAATATTCTTAAAAACCCAAACAGGGGATGAATGAACAACCCCACAACACCTGTGAAGATATTAAATAGCAATACTCCCCTCAGCGTCGAAACGTCTACGAGTAGTATTCCTGCTACAATACCCACAATTCCCAGAGAAATTCCGATGAACGGATGCAACAGCCACCCCCTGCTTGTATTCAATGCGTAGTTAACGCCTACAGCGAGGTTGAGGCAGCTCCCTATAAAACACAGCACCAATTCATCCTTTAACCCGGCATAATTACTTCCCAGTACCCAGAGAACCTCGTGCGGGAAAAGCCAAACCAGTGAAATAATAACGAAGCTGAAACAGATCAGGTAAAACTGAATCCTCCTATACCAATCGAAGAGAACCTTTTTATTGTCAACAAGCCTTGCAAACCTTGGTATGATGAGGAGACTTACCATGATATTAAAGAGGTTCAACACCATTGCCAGGCGTCCCAGAGCCCCTACCTGAGCAATAGCTGACGTGGAACCGAATACCGAAATAAGCCAGATGGTAATTTGCCCGGATATACAGAAGTATATCGAACCCGGCAGAAGGCGGTTTACAAATTTCAGGATTTCTTTTCGCATCAGCGGATCAGGCTTTTGCCGCCAGTCGGCATACGCGGATGAGATCACTTTCAGATTTGCGTTTGCCCACATCTGGGGAACGCTCGCCACGAGAATCGCCACGAAAGCAAAAGGCAGAAAGAGCAATATTGAACTTAACAGTAACAAACGGATAAGGTTTGACGTCACCTGATTCTTTTGCAGTGGTAATATATCCTGTCGGAGCTTGGGGGGAATCTGTAGTAAGGAGGCCGACAGTGTACTGAAAAAAGCCGGGACAACAGCGAGCACGATGACGGTGGCAGTGAGCCAATCTGCCTGATGATTTCTTAACAATATGAACATCACAGGAAGCGCCACCAGGAGGCTGGCGATTCCAAATTTCTTTCGCAGATCCAGTCCCGTTGCCAGAACGACTCCCAGTTTTTCAGGGTCCTTCCACACCTTACCTCCCTGGGCCGTAACACCCATGGAGATACCTCCGTCTGCCAGGACCGCCATGGTGCCCACCATCGTGTTGGCCAGGATATACAATGCGTATTCGTTGGGAGGAAGTAACCTGATTACCAGAATACCTGAAACGAACCCGACAGCCTGTACGAGAATCTGCGACAAGCTTGTAATGGTGAGAAGCCGGCTCCACTCAAACGCTTTTGAAAACAAAGGGCTTGCATGTATTCGCTGTAACATCACTTTCATAAGCGCATGTAAAACTGATTTTCAAAACAACCTGCCATACTCTATATATATACTACGCTAACAGATAAGCGGCCCACCAGATACTAAGCAGTCAGGATCCTGGACCATCTTGAAACCCTGTTCATGACACGCTGGGGTAACGTCCATTTATTACTCCAGTAGAGTTCCAACGAGTTCCAACGCTTCAGCTCCGTATTTTTGTCAGTAGCAGACGCGTTCCTGATCAGCGTCAGCAGGGTTTGCGCACAGTACATTGGCAAAATCGCCGGCGAGAAGAAGTTATTCCAAACCTGGAAAGCCTTTCTACCCAGGCCTTCATATAAATGCTCATGTTTATAAAGGTAAACATCAATCGCGGCGACGTCTTTTTCCGGATAGAACAGGGCAAACTGATTCCAGTCAGGGCCCCGCGGCGGAACGAACTCATCCGCAATAATAACGGGACATTTACCCAGCGCCATACTCTCATATATCCTGTAGGTAACGGCGGCCCATCCTGCAGGACACAGTGAAAACTTTGAATTCAGCATCAACTGAAGATATGTTTCCTTTTCGTCGGGTTTATGGTTCAACCAGCTATCAGTTGTTTCGACGCAAAACTCAGGCTTGGAT
>JBARAD010000309.1:0-5055 GCA_049791675.1 Chryseosolibacter sp. | reverse complement strand
CCATTGCCGCACCTGTTGAGGGTGTTGTCGACCCTGGCCGGCAACAACGCATCAATGTCTCCTTTGACGCTTCAGCCCTGCTGGCCGGAACGTATCAGAAAGAGATTGTGATCGAAAATAATGATCCGGAAAAACCAACATTGACAGTAGCCATCACGTTACAGGTCAGCAATAATAACGCTCCGATCGCTTCTGTTTCGCCCGCAGATATCAATTTCAAAAGCGTTCAGGTAGGGACCAGGTCCACCCGGATCGCGACCATTTCCAACGCAGGGTCCGATCCGCTGATCATCAGTGCCGTTACGTCGGACAATCCCAGGTTCACGGTTAGCGCTACACAACCGGTCACACTTCAGGCATTTGCCAAAGCGGACTTCAGGATCGTGTATTCCCCTTCTGCCATCAGGGCTACGACCGGAAAAGTCACCTTTACGACCAACGACCCGGCTAACAGCACCCTGAATGTCGGTGTCAGAGGGGAAGGAATTGCCGAGCCTCCGATCGTCGTCCTTCCGAACACCTTTCAGGAAACGCTTGACCAGGGCACGAAAGTGAACCGCACGCTCATGCTGACGAACAACGGCTCGCAGGACGTAACCTACCGGATCGACATGGCCAACATAAAGCCTGTTAGCACCTTTCATGACCTCCCGGCCAACAAAACGGACTCCGCAAAAGTCATACTAAGCGCGCGGCGCGAAAGGCTCGAAGCGATCTACGCGGCCAAGACACCTGAGCAACAAAAACTCCTGAAGGTGATAGACACACCGCAATCAGGCTCTAAACACGGACAAAGCACTTCGGCAGAATCCCTGGCAGAAAGGACCTACATTACCGGCTTCGAAGAATTTACGGTTGGCCCGCTGGGAGAGCAGAACGGATGGTACACGAGCTCGGGCTTCTTCATTTCTTCCGCAAATCCCGATCAGGGTGCGCAGCATCTGCAGGGAATGGTTGATTTTTCCGGAGACGTTTTCTCGATGTCGCCTGACCTGTATTCCGACGATTTCTATGCGCTCCAATCATACATGTCCGTTCGATTGAATATTCCGCAATCCGGGTCCAGTTGGTACGTGATACCGATAGGCTCGGGATTTACGTCTGCCGAAATCCGATTTAATGCCGATCGCACAATTGATGCGCTCGTGGGAGAAAACGATTACAACACACGTTGGGAGCGCGTGCCTTTCACCACCCCTGAGGGATACTTCGCGCTGTCAATAGCGGTTAAAGGTGCATTCAGCGATACTACATACTTACCCTATTATTCTGCTTTCATTGATAATCAACACATATTTTCCGGGGTCGGCGTCTCGGGGTCGATCACGCAGGTGGCCTTTTACAGCGGAAGCCAAAGTCCGGAGGCCGTGATGGATATCGACGCGCTCGAATTCGGCGCTGGTGAATTCGTTCCGGACTTCATTAAACCCGGTGCTGACTCGGGCATCATTCCCGCAGGCCAATCCGTCAATGTCAATCTCAGGTTCGACGCCGGCGGAATAGACTTTGGGTTCTTCGAAGCCGACCTGCTGATTCATATTGATGAAAACGATTCACTGACTGTTCCCGTAACATTGGCGGTCACCGGTCCGGGTGCAATCGTGATACATCCTGATATGTTGTGGATCGCCGCCCATAAACATGAAGCGGCGTCAACCGAAATGACAATCAGCAATACCGGAGGAAGACCTGTCAAATATCATTTTGAATCGGGCCTCCCCGACTTAAGTGTAATCCCCGCTTCCGGGACGCTGGGCATCAGAGAGACTCAGATCTTCACCGTTAAGTTCGACGGGAGACCAGGCATCTATACGGATGAACTGCGGGTGCATACCGATTTTTCATCCGAGCCCCTCAAGCGGGTCGTGGATGTTAACATCAGGGATTCCGCCACCTTGTTCTATGCGCCGGAGACATTGCACATTAAAATTCCGCAAGGCCAAATTTCCACACGAACGTTTCAGATCAGAAACGATGGTCTCAATACCGTAAGCTTTCAGGCCTGGGTTGGTGGTGAACTGTCTGTGGACCCCGCGACGGGCTCAGTCGGACAAGAACCTTTAACGATGACGCTGACCCTCGATGGCCGTGGTATAACAGTGGATCATTTTAATCAGTCAGTTGGATTCAGGACCAACGATTCCATGAAAGAATATCATTATATCAGCCTTGAGATTTCTGTCATTCCGGATACCACGCATTACGGGAAAATATCCCAGGAGATATGGACGGGCTTACCCGGCAGCGAGATCAGTGCCATCCCGGTGAATACCCCTCCGTCACGCACCAACATGCTGCATCTTTTTGAAGCGCCGGCGAACCAGGGCGATCGTTTTGGAAGCCGCATCAGGGGTTATGTCATACCATTCGCCTCAGGCGAGCATACTTTCAGGATCGCCAGCAACGATAACAGCGAACTCTGGCTAAGTACTGATGACTCCCCGGCACACAAAAAGAAGATTGCATCCGTTACGGGGTACACCAACCCCCGTCAATGGGATAAATATCCATCCCAAAAATCGGAACCGATTCATCTCACGGAAAATAAGCGATACTACATCGAAGCGCTTCACAAGGAAACTGTTGGCGCAGATCATATTGCTGTGGGCTGGCAACCTCCCATTGGAGAACCTGAAGCTCCTATCCCGGGCGTACGACTGGTTCGCTATGAGGAGAGCATAAATCAAACGGCGCATGTTGCCTTTGTAAAGCCCCAGGAAGGAGAAGTCTTTTCCGCCAATTCCGTCATCACCCTCCAGGCCGATGCCCATGATGAGGACGGCAACATTGTCAAAGTCGAATTTTTCAACGGCTCAGAAATGATTGGACTCGATATTACTACGCCGTATACCTTCACCTGGAAAAATGTGCCCTCCGGAAATTATACGCTGGTGGCAAAAGCGTTCGATAACTACGGCGGAACGGATAGCGCTACCGTGAATATCGTCGTAACGCAAGCCCCATCATGCGCCGAAGCCGGTCACATCGCCAGGGAACAATGGAATAACGTGCCCGGCACATTGATCTCCTCGATCCCACTGCAGAAGACACCTTCGCTTACGCAAACGCTTACAGCATTCGAGGCACGAAGAAACCTCGGCGATAATTATGGCACCCGCATCCGTGGATTCCTCTGCGTACCGCAATCCGGACCATACACCTTCTGGATCGCCAGCAACGACAAAAGTGAATTGTGGCTGAGCAGGGATGAGTCTCCGGCAAACAAGGTGAGGATTGCCTATGTTTCAGGATATACCGATTATCGCCAATGGTCAAAGTATTCTTCCCAGAAGTCTTCATTGATCGTCCTCGAAGCCGGAAGGAAATATTACATCGAAGCCCTTCACAAGGAAAGTGTGGGCACCGATCATCTCGCCGTGGGATGGCAGCTCCCGGATCGCACGATGGAACGTCCGATACCCGGCATGAGGCTTGTTCCGTTCAACATTTCCGGCAATCAGCTTCCCGTCGTGATGATCACCCGTCCGCAGGAAGGCGATACATTCGCGGCGCCTGCAACGATACAGGTAAGCGCAGATGCATCGGATGGCGACGGCCGGATCACCAGAGTGGAATTCTTCAACGGTACCCGCAAGCTGGGAGAAGATCTTTCCGTCCCCTACTCCATCAACTGGAGAAATGTGGCAGCCGGAGACTATTCACTGACGGCGGTAGCCACAGACAACACTACCGGATCGGCAACCTCAACACCGGTCCAGATCAGCGTCGCAGCGATGTGTATCCCATCGGGAACCATTACACGCGAATATTGGACAGGCGTCTCAGGAAACCTTGTATCCTCCATTCCGGTGAAGGGTACTCCGGACGGATCAGAACTCCTGACCCTCTTTGAAGGGCCTGATGCCGGAATAAACTATGGCGCACGCATCAGCGGATATATCTGTCCGCCTGCAACAGGAGACTACTACTTCTGGATTGCCAGCAACGACCATAGCGAGTTGTGGCTCAGCACGGATGACAATGAACAGAATAAAGTCAGGATCGCCTTCGTGACGGGCGCGACAAATCCGCGTGAGTGGACAAAGTTTACCACACAAAGATCAGCGGTCATTCGTCTTACCCAGGGCATGTCTTATTATATCGAAGCGCTTCACAAACAGGGCGTCGGCGCAGATCATGTGGCAGTAGGCTGGCAGTTGCCTGACGGCAAACTGGAAAGACCCATCGGTGGAAACCGTCTCTCTCCGGCGACCTCCGCCGCAGCGGGACGACTCAGTTTGTATCGGACGTCAGCAGATTCTGTAACGACGCAGGGAATGGATGTTCAATGCTATCCCAACCCCGTTGATGGGAAGACGCTCATTGTTGCCACACAGACCTCTGGCATTGAGAGCGCACCCCGGCAAATCGAGATCCTCCGGCTCACTGGCGCGTCGGTCTACAAACAAACCGATCTGTGTGCCGGTGATTGCACGACAGAGATAAACGTGCGTGAACATCTTACTCCCGGCGTCTACATCCTGCAAGTAAGAATGGGAAGACGAGTTGTTACCGAGAAGTTGGTGGTACGGTAAAGATTTAAGATTTAAAATTCAAAATCGTGAGTCGTGAGTGGTGAGTGGTGAGTGGTGAGTTGAGTCCGTGTCCAAGTTGCGTGTAGCGGATCAGAGATGATGCGGGGAAAACTACCTGGTGCAGCCCTGGAGGGGCGACATATATCAGCCCAGGGTGTAGAAGCGCCAGCTTCTAGCCCTGGGTTAGCAGATGGTCCAAACCGGCAGAGCCCTGAAAGGGCGAAAGATGAAGTGTACACGCACGCCGCGAACGTTGCAACCAATCCCACAAGAACGATCATCGAACGTGTCCCATGGACGCCTCCCTGCTTAAATCTTAAATCTTAAATCTTAAATCTTGAATCTTGAATCTTGAATCTTAAATCTTGAATCTTAAATCTTAAATCTTAAATCTTAAATCTTAAATCTTCGCCCTGAACCGCTACTTCACCAGGAAGTAAGGATTCAACAGATTTTCCTTGTTGTATTGAAGCGGTTCATTCGAACCATATTGCAATACATTCCTTCCTGTTTCCTTTAC
>JBARAD010000308.1:0-5677 GCA_049791675.1 Chryseosolibacter sp. | reverse complement strand
CTTCAGAAACCACAACACTGGCGCCGGCCATCGCAGTCGTACGAAAAGCAAAATGCTGGAAAGCGCAGCTGTAAAACCCACAACTCCAGCTGAAATCTGTATGAGCGATGTTACGTCCATTTCGATTGATGCGAATTATAGCACAAAGCTAGCCGGGTGAGCCCGCACCGGAAATGACGAAGGGAGCGATCTCTGATGATTCTGCTCACCGGTTAAGCGGCTGAGTACCCAGGGTTGGCTGTCGCACCTGCCTATCGTGCAACGCTTCATTCCAGGTGGCCGGACCTCACAACGCACATCCCCCACAATAAGGGTGTGAGTTGTTCGCACGATTAAATTGACGATTCACGAAAACGCACCCTTGTCGAACAAATAGGCCACTACGCCGACGCCCTCATTCACGATTCACGTTCACGACTGAAAAAAAAAGACTGCCCTTTTCGAACAGTCTCTCATTTTCAAATACTCACGAATACCCTATTTCCCTTCCCCTCCGTAATCCAGAAATATCTTCTTCAGATCCTTTTCATCCACTTTGACATTCCGCTCATACGCATCCAGCTCCAGCAGGACAATCTTCGGATCGTTCAGCGTCGACCGCAGCTTCTCGATATCTTTGTCGAACTCAGCATTGCGCCTGATAGATTTTAAGGCATACTTACGGGCAAAGTCGTCGCCGGCAGCCTGAATTCTGGTGCGGATGTCGAGGCTGATCTTAATGTTTTCCATGATGCGGTCTTTGGAACGGCCGATAACCTCTGTCGCTTCCAGCGTGCCCAGCGTCAGCACGGTTGTGCCACCAACACCGGAAACGATCTTCGACTGATCCGGCTGATCGATCACGACCGGGGTGATACCAGTGACGGCTCCCAGGGAAGCATTCACGATCGAGCGGTTCTGCTTGCCGCGGCGCGCGCGCTTGTATTCTTTGTTCAGATCTTTCTGATTCTCTTCCAGCAGTTTGATCATCCGGCCGGCCTCGAGCAGATAGTTCCTGTACTTACCATACAACTGCGCGTCCTTCTTGATCAGGTTCTCCGCATCGACCACTTTTATTCTTGCCTTGCGTTGTGTTCTGTTGTTGGACTTGTCCAGCACAAAGAAGGTCACCTCTGTGATGATGGATGCATTGAGGTCTTCCACGTATTCGTATCCCGGTGACCAGGTGAACTCATACTGAAGTGAAGTATTGCCTTTCAACGCTGTCTGCGGCACGCGCTTGTCGTTGGACACAAATCCCGCATGGCTCACATCATCATCACCATTCGGATCTGAAACATAGATCTTCAGGTTTAACGTCTCATCTTCCTTGATGGTAAACATGGAATCACCGGGCACGCCCGGCACCAGTAACACTTCCGGAGGAAGGTCCTGCTGGGTAGGAGCGATCTTTATTTTGCCAATGGTCTCCGCCTTTTCGGGTTGATCCTGAACAATGAATTCAACCTCCAGGGGCTCACGCTTCATGGACGTGAATTGACTCCGTGAAGGATTCCATGAAAACTGTCCCTGCGACGTGAGGTTCGCGCCTTCAGGCATTCTGGCGAGAATGGACTTGAAAACAAGCGGGTCACCATCCTGGTCATAGACAAACTCGGGAGGGAACTGATAAATGTTGTTGGTGGATTGCTTTACGTAAAACACCGGCATCTCTTCCACAACGGGAGGCCTGTTGACATGGCTCACAACAAATGTGACCGTTTCGCGGACGCGCTTGTTCTGCGCAGCGCCGGGCCAGCTGGCCTCAATGATGACGGTGAAATCTTTCATCCGTGTCACACGGTCGATGAGATCGTATGACGGCTGCCAGGAAAAGTTTCCCAATGAATCAAACGTGATGTTCAGATCCTGCCCGCCTTCCATCGAGAAGAAAGCCGGATCCGGATCGGTGGTACTGACCTGAAACGAAATCTTCTGATTCTCCTTGATAATATTCCATCCGGAAGAATCAGGTAATATTAATTTGGCGACATTTTGGCTGCTGGTCGTGTCGCCCACCTGGGCGAACGACGACAAACTGGCACTAATAAATAGTATGAATAACGCCCTGCACTTCTTGATATTCATCAGATATGTTTTGGTAAAACGACCGTAAATTTAGCAAGATCAACGCTTGTAAAAGGATGACACGTATTAAAAAGACGCAATCTGCCGACAATTTCTTTGAAAACGTATTCGAAGTCGCAAAACTTATTCCAAAAGGAAGGGTTACAAGCTACGGCGCCATCGCGCAATATCTTGGAATGAAATCAAGTGCGAGGATGGTAGGGTGGGCGCTGCACGGATGTCCGAAGAATGTTCCCGCCCACCGTGTGGTCAACCGCTCGGGACTGCTTACCGGAAAACATCATTTCAATCCCCCTTCCGCGATGCAGCGGTCGTTGGAGAAAGAAGGTGTTAAAGTGCAAGATGATCAGGTGCAACGCTTCAGGGAAATCTTCTGGGACCCGAACATTGAACTGATGTGAAGGATCTCCCATCGTGAAAAATTCCCTCCCATATCTGGAAGGATCCGCCGGCGCCCAGGGTGGTAACTTGTAAGTTTTACGCTACCCGGGCTGAATTTGACGCTGCCCTTTAACTAATAATATACAATAAAAATCCCTGAAACCCTTGGGTTTCGCAAGTTTTCGGAGGAAGCCCGCCTTTCATTTCCCGAAGGCACGGATGCCAATCCCTGCTTGTGGCACGCCATCTGCTTATTCATAACAGGTTTGGTTAACAAGGTTGCGACAATAAGAGGGGTTGGTTTTAGTCTGGTTAAAGGCCGTCCGAAAGGATGGCCTTTTCCTTTTGATTGTTTGGATTAATGGCTGGCCGGGATGGATTTGTTCGGTTGCCGGATGACTGGGAGTGGCAGGTCACAGGGCTGACACCCTTTCACCGCGCTTGCTGATGAGCGCAAGGCCGAGGAAAGTAAACATCCCGTTGATCAGCAAAAGTTCGAGACCGAGCTTGTAGCCACTGAAGATCACGGGGGAATAGATCCCGAGGATGTAACAAAGGATCGGCGACAGCACGCATACGATCGGGACGAACCTGTCTTTCACCTGAAGCTTGGTAAAGATCCCGAAGGAGAAAAGTCCAAGAAGAGGACCATACGTATACGCGGCGATGCCAAGCACGGCATCGATCACACTCCGCTCGTTGATCTCCCGGAAAATAACGATGATGACCAGGAACAACAGTGAAAATCCCAGGTGCACCATAAATTTCTGGCGGTTCTTCACATGCTCGGGTTTATCCCTGAAATTCAGGAAGTCGATACAAAAGGAAGTTGTCAATCCTGCCAGGGCAGAGTCGGCGCTGGCGTATGACGAGGCGGTGATCCCGAGCAGGAAAAAGATACCGACGATGAGGCTGAATTCTCTCAGCGCGAGTGTCGGGAACAATTCATCCGTGTATTGCGGGATCGGGATGTTGTTTTGCTCACTGTAAAGGAACAACAGCGCACCGAGGGTAAGGAACAGCAGATTCACGATCACCAGGATGATGCTGAACCAGAACATGTTCTTCTGGGCATCGCCCAATGTTTTGCAGGTGAGGTTCTTCTGCATGATCTCCTGATCCATCCCCGTCATGGTGATGGTGATCAGTGCGCCGCCGATAAACTGCTTGAAAAAGAACATCGGTGAGTTCGCATCGTCGAAGTAAAAGACCTTCGAATATTTACTGTCACGGATGGCGTCGATCATTTGCGGGAAGGACATCCCGAGGTCGTCGGAGATCTGCCAGACCGCCACGCAAACCGCCGTAACCAGAAACAAAGTCTGGAAAGCGTCGGTATATACAATCGTCTTGACGCCGCCCTTGATCGTATAAACCCAGATCAATACCAGCGTTGTTGCAACCGTGACGAAAAACGGGACACCCCAGGCGTCGAAAAGGAAGAGTTGCAGAACAGCCGCTGCGAGGTACAGGCGCAATGCTGAACCGAGTGTACGCGAAATCAAAAAGAAGAACGCGCCGGTCTTGTACGACCAGAAACTGAATCTTTTCTCAAAGTAGGTATAGATGGAAATGAGATTCAGCCGGTAATACAGCGGCATCAGCACGCCAATGATCACCCAGTACCCCAGCAGATAACCCAATACGACCTGGAAATAGCCGAATCCGATGGCCCCCACATTTCCCGGAACGCTGATAAACGTGACTCCTGACAGGGAGGAGCCGATCATACCGAAGGCCACCAGATACCAGGGAGACTGCCGGTTGGCCGTAAAAAACGTTGTCGTATCAGCCCCGCGGGAGGTGACAACTGAGATCAGAATAAGTACGGCGAAATAAACTACCAGGATGGATGCAACGAGGATGGGTGTCATGGCAAGATTAGGGTGTCACGGCGCGAAATAAAATGCCAATGAAAAAGGAAATGGCTATAAATCCAAATCACATGACAATGCCGCTGCAAAAATGGCTATAGGTTATCGTCCCGGCGACCTTAATAACCTTCAAAATGCTTAACTTTGTATTTTAAATCGGAGCGGACCGTGGACTGTGGACCGTGGACTGTGGACCTTTTAAATCATCAAGACTATGAAACCTGCCCAACAGCAAGAAGAACTAGTGGAGTTATTGGAAGCGGTGGAGACTACCGATCTCATGGATCTGGTTGTGTTCAATGATGATGTGAACACCTTCGACCACGTAATTTCCACGCTGATAAGAGTATGTAAGCATACGCCCGAGCAGGCGGAGCAGTGTACTTATCTCATTCATCATAAAGGCAAGTGCGCCGTGAAATCCGGCAGTTTTGAATTTCTCCGCCCATTCCGGGAAGCCGTCTGCGAAGCGGGAATTGATGCGAGGATATTATAGGGGATCTTAAAGGCACACGTGGAATTTCCATCCAAACTTATTGAAGAGGCGGTCAACCAGATCTCGAAACTTCCGGGTATCGGGAAAAAGACGGCCCTGCGCCTGGTGCTGCACCTGGTCAAAGAAAGGCCGGAAAATACGGTGGCCCTCACGGAAGCCTTGAATAACCTGCGCGCGAGGATACGGTTCTGTAAATTCTGCTTTAATATCTCCGACACCGATGTGTGTCCGATCTGTACAAGCCACAAACGCGAGCGTTCCATCGTTTGCGTTGTGGAGGACACGCGCGATGTCATGGCCATTGAAAACACCGCCCAGTATATGGGATTGTACCACGTGCTGGGGGGCGTCATTTCTCCGATCAACGGCATTGGTCCCGGTGATCTGAAGATCGAGCCCCTTATTGAGAGGCTCAGCGGCGGACAATCCCAGATCAAGGAAGTCATTCTCGCCCTCAGCCCCACCATGGAAGGGGATACAACCGCATTTTATATCAACAAAAGGATTAAGGACCTTCCCCTGAAGATCAGCGTAATTGCCCGTGGCGTACCCGTTGGCGGCGATCTCGAATATGCGGACGAGATTACGTTGGGCCGTAGCATCCTCGGCCGGACGCTCTTTACCTGAAATTGGTTTGATCACCAGGACGCATGATGATGCGTCCACCCGCCGCGCGTCCTCCGCATGTGGTCCACCGATTAACACCAATTCCCGATTTCCAATGCCCAATTTTTGATTCCAAATCGTACCAACAATCGTCATTCTTCATAGGCTTTCAGCTTCTGAAGACTGATCCTCTTTACCGTTGTATGACATCTTCCCGCTCCATACCAGGCGCAGCTTAGCCTTCCTATACTTT
>JBARAD010000307.1:0-5812 GCA_049791675.1 Chryseosolibacter sp. | reverse complement strand
GATAAGAATAAACTCAGGATAACGGGATACATTGGCTTCACCTGGATCGGGAGGAGTGAGGTCTGGCATCGGATCGGTAACATTCAATAGGATCTGGCTGGACGCATTTATTGAGACTCATCTGAGGGGGATTTACTCATGCGCGCCAGCATGCGCACCTGCCCTCGTGACTCCCACCGCACCTTCCTGCGCGCAGTTCGAACCCGCCAGCCCTTCGTTCGAATCCCGGTGCATTCAAACAGAAGAAGCCTGCTGTTTAGCAGGCTTCTCTTTTCGCAGAGGAGGGGGGATTCGAACCCCCGGATCCCGTGAGGGATCTCCGGTTTTCGAGACCGGTACGTTAAACCACTCTGTCACTCCTCTAATTTTAATCATTGATCAGATCCGTATATAACATGCCGTTGTCAGGAAATATCGATAGATTTATTGGCTGGCCGGTCCATACTGAAAATGATTGTAGCTGCGCAATATAAAATGGAATCGGAAGTTTTTGAATTAAAGTTGAAATAATGCTGGATATCGTAATACAGGCACGGAAGGCATCATTGGCTCCCGGTATGGATGTGCGCAGAATTCTCCCATTCCGGTTGCGGCGTATGGTCGGACCGTTCATATTTATGGACCACGCGGGTCCGGTCGAAATCCAACCCGGGGCGGTGTCCAACATGGATGTGCTGCCTCATCCCCACATCGGCCTCTCGACGGTAAGTTATTTATTTGCCGGCGAGGTAACGCATCGCGACAGCTTAGGCGTCAGACAAATCATCCGTCCGGGGGAAGTGAACTGGATGACCGCGGGCAGCGGGATCGCACATTCAGAACGCTTTGAAGACCCGGCCGCTTTGGCAGGAGGAAGTCTTGAAATGATCCAGACCTGGGTGGCATTGCCCGAAAAAGATGAAGAGTCCAATCCCTCGTTCGAAAATTATGGTGAAGGATCGCTCCCAATCTTTACTGAGAAAGGTGTATGGATGAGACTCATCGCAGGCGATGCCTTTGGACTCAAAAACAAGGTCAAAACGCATTCGCCCTTATTTTATTTGCATGTTATACTTGATGCGAACACATCATTTGCCCTTCCGGGGGAACATTCGGAACGCGGACTTTATGTTGCAAAGGGCAGTATAGAGGTTTCCGGCATTACCTACGCAACGGGCCAGATGCTTGTCTTTACAAAAGGTGTCGATCCGGTAATCCGCTCAAAAGAGCCAACGACACTGATGCTACTCGGAGGCGAGCCTCTGGGAGAAAGGTACATCTGGTGGAATTTTGTTTCCTCAAGAAAAGACAGGATCGAACAAGCCAAAGCGGATTGGAAAGAGGGCAGAATCATCTTGCCGCCGAATGACAATAAAGTGTTTATCCCGCTTCCGGAAGACAAAGGGAAGATATCATCAGGCCCGGCGCCTGAGCCTTTATCCTGACCATCCAATCCAATCCTTTGATTGATCAAAAAGGTTCTCGTCGAATGTGGAATCCTTTTTTATAGGTCATCTATATGAATCAATACATCCTGATACTGACCATCATTGGCGCGGCGGCGTTGGGTATGGCATGGATGCCCGCGGTTACCAGGAAAATCAAGGTCTCCTATTCTGTCTTGTATGTTTTCATGGGCTTCTTGTTATACACCTTTCTTGATTCATTGCCTGAACCAAATCCTTCAAAGGAGACAAACATTACCCTGCGCCTCACAGAACTTGTGGTGATCGTGTCTCTTATGGGCACAGGTTTGAAAATTGATGAACCTTTTTCTTTTAAGGGATGGAGGGTGCCGATGCGGCTTGTAAGCGTCACGATGCTGGTGAGTATTTTGGCGACTTCTTTGTTGGGATATTACTGGCTTGGATTCAGCGTATCGTCGGCCATCCTGCTGGGGGCGGCGTTAGCACCGACAGATCCTGTTCTGGCTTCGGATGTTCAGGTAGGGCCTCCGTTAGAAAGGACGCGGAACAATGTTCGGTTTTCCCTAACTGCTGAAGCGGGGCTCAATGATGGCATGGCTTTTCCCTTCACATGGCTCGCCATCGCATTCGTCCTCCATCCAGCGGATCAGGACACCGTGGGAATGTGGATCCTGGAAGACCTGCTATTGCGACTGGCGCTCGGCGTCGCCGTGGGTCTTCTGACCGGCAGAGGTCTTGCTTATCTCATATTTCAACTGCCCAGGAAAAGTAAAATTGAATCGCCTGCGGACGGATTCGTGGCGCTTTCGGTAACGTTGCTGGTCTATGGGCTGACTGAACTTTTGCACGGATATGGCTTCATGGCAGTTTTCGTGTGTGCCGTAACAATGAGAAACTTTGAAGCTGAACACAAGTACCATCGGAAGCTGCATTCTTTTATGGACCAGATAGAGCGGATACTGGTAGCCATGGTGTTGATCCTTTTTGGAGGAAGTATTGCCAATGGAATACTCTCCATTATCGATTGGAAGGTAGTGTTGTTTGGTGTAGTATCTCTCCTGATTATTCGCCCGTTGTCGGCCTATTTGTCTGTGATGAATATGCCCTTTCAAATGAAGGAGAAGTTGATGATCAGTTTTTATGGGATCAAGGGAGTGGGTTCTTTATTCTACCTTGCATTTGCCCTGCATGAAGCCCCCTTCGCGTATGGCGCTGAATTATGGTGTGCGGTCTCATTTATCATTTTGTGCTCTATTCTGCTCCATGGATTCACCGCGCCGGTAATCATGGCAAAGAGTGACGATACCGAAACCGGGGAGCACCGGAAAAAGACATCATGAACGTGTGCAGGATGTCTGAAAAAAGACAGGTGGTCTGTTTACATTTGCTGTCACCTTATGAAACGCGTCATGATCTTCATTACACAGCTTATTTACGTAAAGCCGGGACAGGAACAGATCTTTCATGATTTTGAAAATGTTGCCATACCGTTGATCGCAAAACACAACGGTACTTTGTTGCTGCGCATCAGGCCATCCGAAACTGAGATCATAGAAACAAATATTGATCCGCCATACGAAGTTCATCTCGTGAACTTTGCGACGGAAAGGGATCTTGAAAACTTTATGGGTGATGGTGAACGACAACGGTTCCTTCACCTGAAGCAGGCTTCGATACAGTCAGCTATTCTTATCAAAGGGCAACAGATCTGATCAGGCGGCAAAAAAAACTTTTGCTTACGTCTCCTCCTGGCCATCACCTGGATTGTTGCGTAGTCTCCTGAACGTCCGATTGCCTGTCATCGGTCCGGGCCCGCGCTTACATTGCAGCGGCAGCAGGAAGATATTGGAAGCCATTATCTGGTGACGCGATTCGGGAGCGGGGAGGTTCATTGCTTTTGATCCTCCCCGAACACCTGGCGGCAGTAGATTTGCCCGTCTCCTCGTCTCCCTGATACCCTGTTTCTCGTGATACCGTCACACAGGCAGAAATGTATTTTTTCCCTTTAACAATCGCTGCGTTTTATTGTAAATTAAGCTTGGTCATTCTTGACGTCTGCTGAGGCTCGCAATAGGAAATGTCGTAGTGTTCAATGGTACAGCCAGACTTTTATGCAACCGGGAGCAAGTGGGGTAAATTATGAGAAGTACAAAGTCAGGGGGGAATTTTCGGATCTAACGGACTTTACGTTAAAACTTCCACACGACTTTGATCGCATGGGTTTGGCAATTCATGACAGCAGGAATGTTGTTAAAAAAATAAACACTCCCCGTGGAATCGTGGTGGTAAAGAATTTCAAGGGCATGTATTTCTTCAACAGACTTGCGTATTCCATATTTCGCAAGTCCAAGGCCGAGCGTTCTTACAATTACTCAGGTATCCTGAACAGCAAGGGCATCATTACGCCGCCCCATGTGGCATGGGTCGATTGCTATACACTGGGCTTGTTGACGAGAAGTTATTTTGTGAGTGTTTACTACCCCTATGACTCACTTGAAAAGATCCTTACCTATAATCTGTATGAAAGGCCGCAGAAAATTTCCTTGTTTCATCAGCTTGCCGAATTCATCAGCATGCTGCACCGGATTGGTATCTATCACGAAGACCTTTCGATGGGAAACATTCTGGTGATACCGGCACAAGACACATATAAGTTCGCATTGGTTGACCTGAACAGGATCCGCTTTCAAAAGGTCGTCTCCTACGGAAAAGGCTTGAAGAATCTGGCAACCTTGCGTCTCACGCAGCAGGACATGAATATCCTCATCCGGGAATTTGCACTGCTCTCACGGCAATCACCAGAAGATTCTATCAGGCGCTTTTGGAAATACAGGGAGCGGAGGACGTCCCTGAAAAAGATCCGAAGGACAATACGGAAGTATACGGTGGCGCCCCTGGAGATAATGTTTGGAAAATAGGGGAATTATTCATCATCATGAGTGTCTTAAAACAGATCAATCGCTACCGGAAAGCTGCGATGAAGCAGCTGACTAAAAACCTCGGCAGAACACGCTTGAACGGAAACGCGGAGGTTGCTGCCAGCGGCAAGATCAAACGCGTATTGGTATGCAGACCCAATCACCGTTTGGGAAACCTTCTATTGATCACTCCACTCTTGCAGGAGATAATGGAAACACTTCCGCAGGCCAAAGTGGATTTGTTCGTGAAAGGAAATCTCGGGTCAGTACTGTTCAGGAATTATCCGAATGTAAACCGCATCATCCAACTTCCCAAAAAGCCTGCAAAAAGCATATTTAAATACGTCGGTGGATGGATGGCCATCAGGAGGAATCATTATGACATTGTTATCAATGTAGTAAATCATTCTTCCTCCGGCCGACTTTCCGCGCAGTTTGCCAATGCTACATACAGGTTTCTGGGTGATATCGATGAGGATATTCAGTCGGTAAATGCAGACCATGCGCACATGGCGAAATATCCGGTTTACAGCTTCAGGAACTATATTCAAAAACTCGGGTTTAAGAAAAATGAAAGACGCGTGCCGCCATTGGATCTGAAGTTGAGCCCAGCGGAAATTGCAGGCGGGCGAAGCGTTTTGCAGGATCTTGTTCGTAATGACAGAAAAACGATCTGTCTCTATACATATGCGACCGGAGCGAAATTATACCCGCCATCCTGGTGGGATGAATTTCATGCACGATTGGCGAACGAATACGCTGAATACAATATTGTTGAGCTTCTTCCCATCGAAAACGTATCACAACTGGCATTCAAGGTCCCGTCTTTTTACAGCAAGGACCTTCGGCTGATCGGGTCCTTCATTGCAGGCACAGCGGTCTTCATCGGCGCAGACAGTGGCATGATGCATCTGGCGAGCGCCTCAGGGGTGCCAACGGTTGGGCTATTTAAAACTACGAATATGGATGTGTATGCGCCGTATGGTCACAATAGTGTCGGTATCAACACAACTGAAGATGGCATGGATGCATGCATCAAAATGGTGACGCGCCTCCTTACCTGATTTGGACTCATGGTTAATACACCGGTTTAATAATGGAATAAGGTTTGTGGGTGAGGGGGGAATCTGTTTTTCTACAAGCGAATAAGGTTTGTGTGTGCTCCTTCACACGTTCGCAGGACAATCAGGTTGGTGCTCTTCGATTGACGCGCATTATACCGCATTGCATTGATGTTGCGAACGCATAAACATCAACCACAGACTAGCATTGTTGCAGATATGCTGATTCCCGCAGAAACCAACCCTATTCCCTTCGTAGCCCGGATGATTATCCCTACGGCCAACCTTATTCGTTTATTTTCAGGGGTACGAATCTTGCGGGATGCATTCCGGATGAGGGGCGTAATCTGTTTTTCCACGAAGCGAATAAGGTTTGTGTGTGCTCCTTCACACGTTCGCAGGACAATCAGGTTGGTGCTCTTCGATT
>JBARAD010000306.1:0-14192 GCA_049791675.1 Chryseosolibacter sp. | reverse complement strand
TTCTCTTCCTGCCCGTTGCGCGTCTTTGGCTTTTGCTTTCGACTGGCGCTTATCGCGCTTTGCTTCTGTCAGCCGCGTTTCATCTTTCACTTTCTGAACATGGTCCGACTCGTGTCGCGCCTCGACGCTATCCATACGGTGGCTTTCAGCAGCACGACTCTCCGAAATTCCCTGGGCATACAGGTTAACTGCGGGGAACATGAATGCTCCGAGTGTCAAGGTCAGAATAAACATTTTTGTTTTCATGGTGTGTGCTTCTTAAGTGATTTACTTTTTTACAATAATTGAAAGTTTCGATTTCGATAAGGATCGCCGGACCGTCAAAGCCGGTTCCTTTAATCAAATTTGCAAAGATAGCGGTCATGAACCGTTACATTGTTTTACCGCTCTCTTACATGTTTCACTTGTATTGCCAGTCTATGAGGGCTGAGGTTCCTGGAGATATTTGCTTCACTTAGTCGGAGATGTTGAATATCACGAGTGGAATGAGAAGAATGATGATTAGTTTTCCGGCGGGCATGTAGGTTCCTTTCTCAAGCTCCTTAAGGTTGCCTTTTATCAGCCGCAACTCTTTCCTGAGTGCTCTTACTTCTGATGACGTCAGGCTTTCTCTGTCAAGGGCATTTATTTCATCCATCCGGATGAGTAGTATTTTTGCAACTTCGATGCTTACCGTAGAATCCCGGAGAATGGTAAATCCTGTCGTCGCTTTTGTGACTGTCGTTGACAGGATCGAAGCCAGCAGGGTCAGTATGAGCGCGATGTATACGGTTTTCATTTGTTCTGTGAGTAACTTCAAAATAAAGTTAGCCAGGCGTGAGATGGTTCCTGTTACAGTCTGGCCGGAGTGTCTTGTATAAACCACAGGTGCAGTGAGAAAGGAGTGGCCTTATGACGCCGGATCTGTGTATGAAATAAAGAGGCTGCCTTGTTGGGGGCAGCCTCTTTTGAATTATTGATTTTCTTACGAAGATTATTTGAAAGGGATAATATCAATAACAACCGTCCGGTTGTAAAAGCGCTCTTCTGGATACTTATTGTCGAAAGGGGCCAGGCTTTCATCTTCGCCGAAGCCGTACACCCGGAAAGTGACATCGGTTCTGCCTGCACTTGCCAGACTTTTTTCAATTATACTTTTTACATCATTCGCGCGTGCAAGCGATAATTTGAGATTGTTGTCGGCATCTCCTATGAGGTCGGTATGTCCATGGATAATGACAGTGCCATCACGGGGAATCTTCGGAGTAACGATATCCGTCAGATACTTTTCATAGATCGTTATCGCCGTGGATTCGTTGAATTCAAAGATCACGCTGAAGCGCATTCCCTGCTCGTTGGTATCGGGCGTCCAGAGGACCATGTGCACAGAGGTCTCTTTTCGCACTGTTTTGCCCGACTTTGTCTGTCCGATCATAGCAACTTTAAAGTCGCCCTGAGGACGGACACCCAATAGGGATTTTCCGGGTATGCTGATGTTTTCCTGCGTATAAGGGCCAAAGTATTGTGTTTTGCCTTTTTCGTCTGTAAGCTCCAGTGACCATGAAGTAAAAGCTTCCCTGGCGCCGGCCACGTTAAATGACACGTAGCTGTCAAGCGGTGCGGCCTGGACTGCGTTGAATTCCACAGGTTTCAGAGGAGCATCAGGACCGCTTTGAAACTCCATGAGCAAGCCTGGGGAGGTGCTCTCGATGGAGACTCTGCGGTCGCCTTCGCGCAGCAGCGCGAGTTCCAGCTTCGCGCCGACTTGCTCTGAGGGTAGCTTTGGTTTGTTGCGGCCTTCCGTAATGATCCTTGAAGCCTGAATTCCGAAAACACTCGTGAGGTATGCCTTGACTGTTTCAGCCATAACCTTTGCGTCCTCGGGGCCTTTCTCTGAAGAACCTACCAGTGTAATGGACGCGCCAGGATTTTTACCCATGCGGTCACCGAGTATGTTGAGGACGTTATAATAGACGACCATGCCGCGCGCGGAACGTCCGGAGAGGTTCTTCGGTGCGAACACTTCCAGCTGATCTTCTTTAAATTCTTTTACCTGATCTTTTCTGAGCAATACGTAACGGCTGGGAATCTCGGTCGATCCGATATTAAAGAATACATAGTTGCGCAGCGGGAAAGTTTCTCTTACTCTTCGTTCAACCGGAATATTTTTGGGTGAATGAATTGTAAACGTCACCTCAGGGTCTGCTGCCACTGCGTTGGCGATTTCTATTTTAGTTCCTCGTCCAAACTTGATCGCGGCACCTGCGCGCAAAGTCGTGAGCGTCCAGGTTTCAGTTGTGCGTGGTGATTGTCCCAGGCCAGGATGTAATGAAACAAACGGTGAAAGAACAAACTGCGTTTTTCTGTTTTGGGATGACATTGCAATGTCATAGCCCGCGCCGAACTGCATCGAGATCAGGGACTTGCGCACATTGTCAAAATCTCCTTCTACCGCGGGATCTTCCTGTTGCTCGGGATAAGCGGGATTGATTCTTTGCTGGTAGGTAAAGGCCTTCTTCGTATTGAAAGCGAACCGCGGTCCTCCAAACAGATAAAAATTTGATCTGAATGGCGCAAACCGGAGGCTGGGTTCGACGGTGATGTAGGCCAGGTCAGTACTGAGTTCGGCAGGACAGTTACACGGTGTAAGAATGTCCTCGAAGGAACCGTTGCGGCTATCGTATCCTACCTGCATCATGAGGCCGAGCCTTGATGCGGGGCGATAATATTCGATCAGCGGAGCAAGATAGAGTCCGATACCGTTACCATGGCGAAAAGCCGCGGGGACAGTTAAGTCTGAATTCAGTTCCTGAGTCGTACCACGGTAATAGTTGAAGTTGGCACCTAGTGCGGCGCCAAACCATAAGGAGGGTTTTGTATACTGTACATCCTGTGCTTTGGCCGGCAGATTGAGGGCGATGGCTGTTAAAACGAGCGCGCTGAAAATCAGAAATTTTACAGTCAGGCTATAAGGGGATCGCGCCGGGCGCGATCCTTTTTTTAGATTTATTTGAGTCTTCATATTATTAAGGCTTTTCGATAATGTTTGTGTTCGTCATGACAACGCTGCCGTTGCGTGCCAGCATTCTGCCTACTGCGGTGGCACCTGAGTTCATTGTGATGGATGTCAGGGCGAGAATTGTTCCTTTAAATTGCGTAAAATCGCCTATGGTTGCTGAGCTACCGACCTGCCAAAAGACATTTTTGGCCTGCGCGCCTCCGGTGAGGATAACGTTACCGCCAGCGCCGCCTACCGTTGTGAAGTCGGATGCAATCTGGAATATCCACACCGCATTGGCATCACCTTGTGCGTCAAGGGTCAGGTCACCCGCCTGTATCAATAGGGTAGAGGTTGATTTGTAAATGCCTGGAGCAAGTGTGAGACCGCCCTGGTCACCTGCTACAGTGGCCGGCGCGGGCGAGGTTGCGCCTTCAGCAAAAAGATAGGCCTCCGTCAAGTCCAGTTTAGCCTGGCTCAGCATCGCGGCTACACCTGGGGGAGCGATATCATCAGAAGCGTACATGGCTCCATTGACGATGATCGCGGGAGGAAATCCGGTAATTGAAGAACGAACTCCGGGACTAATCCCAACATCGAGGTTGCGTATTTCACTGAACCCTGCATTGTTGCTCACGCCAACACCTGCGATTATTCCAAAACGGCCAACCGTCTTCAGGTCAACTGCCAGTGGTCCAAGGGTTGCGTTCGTGTTAAACTGCCACACATAATCATTGGCTAATGGTGCGCCGGCAATATTCTGCGCTGCGATGGTGATCGTGGCCGTGTAGGTAACACCCGATAGAAGGTTGCTGGTCGGTGTGAAAGTAGCCGTTGTTCCCGCGTAATTTACCCTTCCCGCAACATCATCGGTTCCGTGCATTACTTTGAAGGAAGCGCTTGAGATGGTTGCTGCATCCATTGCTTCGCTAAAGGTTGCGCTGATTACTTTGTTCAGCGGAACGCCCGAAGCCAGGTTAGCCGGGTCAGTGGAATTTACTTTTGGAGCAGAAATTAATCCTGTGGTAAACGTCCAGGCGTAATCATTCTTCATGCCTATGCCGGAAAGATTCGCCGCTCCGGTGGTGATCATACCTGAATAGACTGTATTCGGTGCGAGATCACTTGCCGGTTTAAATGTCACGGTATTTCCAGCATATGTAATCGTACCTGTTACTGATGCAGATCCCTGTTGAATCGTATAGATTGCGCCCGTTAATGTCGCGGGATCCATAGGCATACTGAAGGTTGCAGATATTTGCTTATTCAATGGCACGTTGGTGGCGTTGTGTGTCGCATCTGTGGATATCACAATCGGGTAGACTGTGGCGCCGGTGCTGAACGTCCAAACGTAAGGCGTTTGTAACGCATTTCCCATGAGGTCTTTGACAGACGTTCCGACTGTGGCCGTATATGTGGTATTGGCCTCCAGTTTTACGCCGGGGATAAAACGCATCGTATACGTGCTTGCATCGTAAGTCAGCTCGCCCGAAATGTTGGCGATTCCGGCTTTGCGTCCCCCTGCATTTGGTGCGCTGATGCTGAGAACGCCGGGCGTAATCGTAGTCGGGTTCATCGACTCGTTGAAAGTCACTGTAATGGCTTTATCGAGTGGTACATTGGTGGCAAGATTGGCCGGGTCTGTTGAGAGCACCAGTGGACATACGCCAACTGTCTCCACATTTTCGTCTACGCAGCCGCCAATAAAGAAGGCGAGGAACAGTCCTGCGAGGGCGGAGATCCATAATTTTTTTGTTTTCATATCGGTAAGAATTGTTGTTTGAATAGAGGAGCCGCCGAAAAGGCAGGCTCCTTTTTAGTGTAGATTATTTTTATGATTATGGATTCGTTACTGCGTTGCCGTCAAGGATTACTGCAGTTTGCGCCAGAGCCCGTCCTTTGATAGAAGAACTGGTTTGAAAAGTGATTCCTGTTTTGGACAGCATGATTCCTTCGAAGTGAGCATTGGTTCCGATCGTTGCCTGGCCGGCGATCTGCCAGAAAATGTTTTTCGCCTGCGCGCCACCTTCCAGGGTGATTTGTACGGCGGAACTCATCATCAGATCGCCCGAGATCTGGAAGATCCAGATGTCATCCGCGCCACCTGATATTGTAACATCAGCAGGTAAAGTAACCGTGCTTGTCCATTTATACAGCCCGGGTGAAAGGGTTTTTCCACCAAGGTTACCGGTTCCCAATTCAAGGAAGTCTGGCGAAGGACGTCCAGCTGCATCGTTGTACGCTGCGACCATATCGCCGACGGCTGTAGTGAGGTTGATAGGGGTAGGATCCGCCATGTCAGCGGCATACACTTTTCCCGTTACCTGTGTTGAAGTGGCATAGCCTGTCGCAGCGGTCAGCGCCATTCCTGTAATATAACTGGCAGCTGCCGGGCTCAAGGCAAGATCGCCTGTGATGGCCGATGTTGCGCTATTATTGATAGCCGATTGCGCAAGAATAACATAATTACCGGAAGTCCCAAGGTTAACGGTGGCGAGCGAAGATGTCGTGCCTCCTGTTGTAAATTCCCATACTACGTCCGCGGCAAGCGCGTTACCTGCCAGGTCTTTCGCTCCCTTTGTGATGGTAGCGGTGTAGGTTGTGCTGGCGGCGAGAATACTGGTCGGTGTGAATGTTGCAGTCATTCCGGAGTAAGAGACTGTTCCGGCAACAGATGAAGACCCCTGATTAAGGATAAATGTTTCATTGTTGATCGTTGCCTGGTCCATTGTCTCATTGAAAGTCAACGTCACAATTTTATTGCGCGCAATACCGGTTGCATTCTTGAGAGGATCTGTTGCGTTGACCATCGGCAGGAGAATGTCAGCAGCGGCACCCGTAGTGAAGCTTGAAACCAGATTGCCTGCGATGGCGTTGCCGGCGAGATCCTTCGCTCCGGTTGTCAGCGTGACAGTATATTCGGTGTTCGGATTGAAATCTTTTGTCGGCGTGAATGTCGCGGAGGTACCTGTGTAGGTAACCATGCCGGATATCGGAGTAGAACCCTGTTTAACAAACACAGTAGACGAATTGATGGTGGTCTTATCCATCGCTTCACTGAATGTTATTACGATGGCGTGGTTTAAGGCAACGTCCGTCTCGTTTTCTGCGGGGCTCATGTTCGAAACCGCAGGCAAAACTATATCCGCAGCTGCTCCCGTGGTGAAAGTCCACACGTAATTCTTCGCTGCGCTCGTGCCAGCGCTATTCTTTACTCCTGTTGAAAGGGTGGCTGTGTACAGTGTGTTAGGTGCAAGGTCCGCAATGGGATCAAACAGTGCGGTCATTCCGCTGTAGCTGGTTGTGCCTGCGACGTTTGTGGTGCCCTGTTTTAAAGTGAAGCTTGACGTGTTGATAGACGCAGGATCCATTTCGACATTAAAGGTGGTGGAAAGCGTAGTGTTGAGTGCGATGTTGGTGGCCTGGTTAACAGGGTTTGTGGCTGTTACGTTAGGACGCACAGAGGGGTCTGCATCCTTTTCGCAACCCGCGAATACAAATACAAGCATGGCTAGAAGGGCAAGCGCCCTGGTGATTGTAAATGGTTGTTTAAGTTTCATTTTTGTTTTTATATTATTTAGGAATTGCCACGGACGTATTCCTCTGGCTGTGCAAAGATCTTTTACTGCTGCTTGCAAGCTGTTACACCGGCTTTAAGGAGATTTACATATATCACTGGTTCCAAAGGTGCCCATATTGCTTTTTGTGTGGCATCCTTTACAGGCTAATGGAAAAGTGTTGTATAGATCACAGATCCGCCAGCGACGCTTACTGTTTGTCTTAACTGAAAAAAAGCACCCTCCCGAAGGGAAGATGCTTTTTGAAACAATACCTGCTACCACTATTCTGCTATTCGCTGCACTTCTTATGAACGGATGTTATCGCCGTTCATAATTCCGAAACATGATCACCATTTAAAAGTTGAAGGCTGAAGTGGCTACAGCCTGGCTTGTTTTGGTTAACGCAAAAAGGCGTTGCTATACGAGCAACGCCTTAACAGAGCGCATTTGCAATTGTACGATTGAATTTGGGGACTACATGCGGTCCATGCACGCCATGTACCAGATCAGTTCTTTTTGCATCTTCCGGTATAGGAATATATTGGTAATAATTTTCTGTAGCCGGATGAAGGCGGTCTCGCTTTTCACTACGTAATCAAGCGCTTTGTGGTGCATACAATTTACGGCGACCTCGATTTTGTCCTGTGCCGACAGGATCACAACGGGAATATTCGGGTCGAACGCTTTGATCTGATCCAGCGTTTCAATCCCATTCATGGAGTTCTTGTCTACCCCGTCGAGGAGGTAGTCCAGTATGATGACGTCCGGTCTATTAGATAAATGCTGTATGCAGAGTTCCCCTGTAACAAACGTCTCAATCTCGAAGTCCCCACTTTGGAGAAATTCGATCTCCAATGACTTTAGGAAGACGACGTCGTCATCGACCAGGAAAAGCTTGACTTTATTTTCATTTTTCATGTTGATGCGGTGTTAATCGTCGTCAATTCTGCTTCCAGTTCCACGCATGACTGCTCCAGTACCTGTGAAAGCTCCAAAACTAAACCAGGGATCCTTTCCGTCCGGGTGTTTGTTGCGGCGAATTCCTGAACGTCTTTTGCGATATTCTCAAACTTCTTGTTTATCCCGACGATCGAAAAGGAAGGAATCATTTTGTGAACAACCGATTGCAAAACTTTCCAGTTCTGATCGGATGCACTTTGTTTTAATGTTTGTACCAGCGTCTCGGTTTGCCCAAGATATAATGAAATCATTTGACTCATCAGGACGGGGTCAGATTTAGTTCGCCGCTTCAGAAAGTCGAGGTTGGTGCATTTCTTGTTGCCTTGAGATCTGTCACTGTTTTTTGATGGCTTCTTGAGAAATCCAACAATTTTTGTATATAATAATCTTTCATCAACCGGTTTGGCCAAATAGTCGTTCATGCCAACGTCTCTGCATTTTGCCAGGTCGACCGTTGTGACATCCGCAGTCAAAGCGATGATGGGAATTCTTGATTTCATCTTATTGCGTATATGTTCCGTGGCTTCGAAGCCGTTCATGAGAGGCATTTGCAGGTCCATCAGTATGAGGTCATAGCGGTTTACCTTTAGCAGGTCGAGTGCCAGCTTGCCATTGTCAGCAATATCACATGTGAAGCCGAAATCATTGATTAGGGTTTTCATGAGCAGTTGATTCAGCGCGATGTCTTCCACCACCAGGATGTTGACGTCTTTTATTGCCGCATCAGCCTCCACAATGGCGGTCTCAAGCGCTGCGTCACCTGAAGTCTTTTCGAAAGTGAGGGTAAAACTGAAGGTGGAGCCGACGTTTAGAGTGCTCTTCACCTGGATAACCCCATCCTGACTCTCCACCAGCTTTTTCACGATGGCCAGACCGAGGCCCGTGCCTCCATATAGCCTGGAGGTGCCACTCGTCGCCTGTTGGAAGTTTTCAAAGATATTTTCGAGCTTATCGTCAGCAATGCCAATACCGGTGTCGGTCACAGAAAATTCGATAACCGCTTTCTCCTCATCTTCGGTCAGCAAAGCTACATTGACCGTGATGCTTCCGTTGCTTGTGAATTTTACCGCGTTGCTAATCAGGTTCAGAATGATCTGGTGCAGGCGCACCGGATCCCCTACCATGACCTCAGGAATCCGCTTGTCGTATTCCTTGATCAAGCTCAGGTTCTTTTCCTGGATCTTGGTCTCGAACAGATGGAGCATCGCTGCAATTGACAACGCTAATTTGAAAGGTGTTTTTTCAAATGTCATTTTGCCTGCGTCAACTTTGGCCAGGTCAAGGATATCATTGATCAGTACAATGAGTGCGTCGCCGCTGACTTTAATGGCAGTCAGATATTCTTTTTGTTTTTCAGTAAGGTCCGTCTTCAAAACCACCTTTGTGAATCCGATGATCGCGTTCATCGGCGTTCGGATCTCGTGGCTCATGTTTGAAAGAAATTGTTGCTTGGCCTTGACAGCGTCTTCGGCAATCCCCCTGGCACTATCAGCTTTGCTTTTAGCTTCTTCGGCGATTGCTGTCGCCAGCTCTGCAAACACTTTTGCCTCTGTTAGTTCGCGGGCAATCCGATTTTGCTCCGTAACATCTCTGGCCACAATTACAACACCTGAGACGTCCCCGACATTATTGCGAAAAACTGATCCGTTAAACAATACATCAGTCAGCTTTCCATTTTTATGTCTGAGCGTCAACGGCGAATCCGCAACTGATCCTTTCGCGAATACTTCCTGGTAAACTTCCCGGGCGCGTTGTGGTTCGGTGAAGTAATCCAGAAAATCTGTGCCCGTCAGTTCTTCGCGTGACATCCCCGTGACGCTTGCCAGCGCGGCGTTCATATCCATGATTTTTCCCTTTCCACTGATGGTGACCAATGGATCCAGACTGGCTTCAATTAGACTTCTGGCGTATTGCGATTCCTGCCGGGTGCGCGTTTTCAATTGTAATCGTTCTCTTTTTAGGTCCTCGTTATTCATGTTTGCCATTGGACTTTCCAATTTCATCAATAGGGTTTCTCATTTTGTCTTTCAGTAGCTTATAGTTAGTAGGTGAGAGACCCGTAACTTTTTTAAACTGATTTGACAAATGGGCCACGCTGCTGTAGCGGAGTTGGTAGGAGATCTCTGTTAAGCTTAGCTCCTCATAGCACAGCAGCTCCTTTGCCCGCTCGATTTTATGGACGATAATAAACTGTTGGATGGTGATACCTTTCACCTCTGAGAACAGATTTGACAGGTACGTATAGTCGTAGTTCAGCTTTTCGCTTATAAAGTCAGAATAGTTCACTTTGGGCATGTTGTCTGAATGATGGACCATCTCCGTGATGACATTCTGAATCTTCTCAATCAGAACTGCGCGTTTGTCGTCCATCAGTTCAAGGCCCGACGGTAGCAGGGCGGCTTTAAGGTCCTCGATCTGGTCGCTGGAAAGTGTTTCCATGATCTCTACTTCGCCGAGGTCAACAACAATGTAGTGCAGTCCCAGTTTTTTTAACTCCTCCTTGACCGCCATTTTGCAGCGGGTACTCACCATATACTTGATATATAACTTCATTTATTTTTTTTCTCAGACTCACGGATTCGGTGTCCCCCGCAGCGTAAGTGAGTCTTCATAGGAAAACATCGGTGTTCCTCCGGACATAGAGGACCTACATAGAGGGGGATGCGCCGGCCGGGTATGCAATAGCGTGTTTAATTCAGGTCCGTCTTATTCTTATTTTGATTTCAAAGGGAGGCCCGTTAATTATCGCTCAAAAGTAGACGCGTAATTTGTGACATGGACCATTTGCGGGAGTGCACAGTGATGTAGCGATTGATCATAAGCTGGCGATCCGGACTCTTTTTCGCTGTAATGGAGACTCCTTCTTTATCGATATTATTCATTTCAGGTAAGGTACGTCGAATTTAATGGTAAAGCTAATTATAGTTTTTTACGCAAGGCCGCGGGTGTGACGCACGCGATGTTGATGATTATGCTAAATCTGTTGTTGATCTGCCAGTAAGCGCACATAGACCTGTGATATATACAACACATTGTCATCCGTATGTAAGCACAGTAGCGGCAATTGTGGTCACCTTTGTATATGGAATAGAGGAAGAAGAACCATTTCGTTAATAATATCTATAAGTATTGATCGACCGGCGTCCGTCTTATCCGATTCTACCTAACTTAACCACACCTTAATATGAAAAGAACCATCCAACTTGTTGTTTTATTAGCCGCCTTTGCCGTATGGCAGGGATGCGAATCCAAAAGTGAAAAAGCTGTCGAAGAGTCGGAGGCTATTGCAGAAGGGCAGGCAATTGAAGCGAAAAAGGCTGAATCGCTCGCGGCGAAACGAGCACTCATCTTAAAAGCCAGCGCAGTGAGGGCCGAAGAGAGGGCCAGGGCCGCTGCTGAACGGGCAAAAATGACACCGACCTACAAGGATTCATATGGCAACCTTGTTTATATCAAAGCGGAAATTGATCCGTCATATAACGGCGGAGACGCGGCGATGTCCAGGTATCTTCGCGATAATTTGAAATATCCTCAGGAAGCACGCGACGCTGGCAAACAAGGTACCGTATTTGTGGATTTTATTGTGAACTCAAAAGGTCAAGTCCGGGAAGTGGTTGCTTCCGATGTCGTTGGTGAAAACGTGGATGTTTCGCTTAAAGAAGAAGCGGTTCGCGTCGTGGCTTCAATGCCAGGGTGGAACGCAGGTCTGCAACAGGCAAAAGCCGTAGACGTATCATTCAGCATACCCATCACTTTTGAACTCGTTGACTAGTGTTTCGGATTGATCAAAGCAAAAAAAAGGGGTTCGTTAATGAACCCTTTTTTTATGGGCAATTGAACGTTAGCAGTATAGCTTGTTCGAAATTATACTGCATGCCGTTTAAACACTGAGGAGTCATTTGGGCTGAGATATGATTAGGAAACCGAAGTAAATAGTTGTAGCTTTGCCTAGTATTTAAGAAATAGTGCCTTTCAGCAGACTCTCATCCGAGTTTATTTGTCTACCACCTTCTTCTTATTTAATATCTCTTAAAGATTCATTGCGAGGCCTTTTTGGCTATTGTCACGCTTCGGTGAGTCTAAAATGTTTTTTATTTCTAAATTTTTATACAATGCAAGGAACAGTAAAATTTTTCAATGAAGCCAAAGGATTTGGATTCATTACATCAGACAATTCTAACACGGATATCTTTGTCCATACTTCGGGCCTGGTTGACCAGATTCGTGAAAACGATCAGGTTGAATATGATGAGGAAAAAGGCAAAAAAGGGATGAATGCAGTGAATGTGACCCTGATGAACTAATAATTTCCTATATAACATTTAAAGGCTGCCATCTGGTGGTCTTTTTTTTTGTCAGCACTCATCCGAATTAGCTCGCTACCGGACAACTGAATGGGATCATCCATGTATCACTTGTTCGGCAAGAACGAATTATTAATTGCATGACGACTGGCAAACTTTAAACAAACCGTGCGTCTATGGTAAATAATCAAAAACATCTTATCGTAAATAAAAATGGGCCTGTCATCATCATAGAAGATGATGCGGATGACCAGTATTTCTTAACAGAGGTTTTTCAAAGGCTGAACTATCAAAATAAAGTCATTTTCTTCTTTGATGGCGAAGAAGCGTTGGATCATATTGATAAAACCGATGAATTGCCTTTCCTTATTCTTTCAGACATTAATATGCCAAAACTTAGTGGGTTTGCGCTTAGGGAAAAGCTTAAAACAGATTCAAAGTTAAGTAATAAGTGTATCCCCTACATATTCTTTTCGACGGCGGTGGATCAAGTTGCTGTAATTGATGCTTATAGTCAATCAGTGCAGGGCTTTTTTGTAAAGCCAAATTCAATGACAGAACTGGAAAAGACGATCAGTGCCATCATGGAATATTGGAGGCGTTGTGCGGCGCCAAATGATTTTCCGGAATGAATCCAGAGTTTTTAGATTTAAAGTTTCCGCTTATGCACCTCCTATCATCGATCAGCAACCGGCTGGTGTAAATATGATTAAGTTTAATCAGGAGATTAAAGACTTGCGGCTTCAGCTTAGTTTATTTGTTAGGTTATGTGACAAGAGGGGTGGGCATTTAATGAAAAGTTTGTTTATTTCAACCGACTGCAAAACCGCCGTACCGCCCTTTATTTTAATCATATGAATTCAATCATCACTGGCACCGGGAGTTATATTCCTGATGTAATCATACCCAACTCATTCTTTGTAGATAGTGTGTTTTTCGAAACAGATGGATCGAAAACGCAGAAGGACAACGATGCGGTTATTGGAAAATTCGCAGAGATTACTGGTATTAGAGAAAGACGTTATGCACAACAAAATCAGGTCGCATCTGACCTGGGTTTCTTTGCTGCGCAAGAAGCTGTTAGAAGCGCATCAATCGATAAAGAAGACCTTGACTACATAATTGTTGCTCACAACTTTGGTGATGTAGTTGATAAGACCAATCGTGTTAATATTGTACCGACGCTTGCTTCCAGGATTAAGGCATTGCTTCGAATCCAAAATCCGGATTGTGTGGCATACGACCTTCCCTTTGGTTGCCCTGGTTGGGTTGAAGGTCTTATTCATGCGCACACGTTTATAAGATCGGGGAATGCCAAACGCTGTCTCGTAATAGGTACAGAAACTCTTTCACGTGTTATTGATAAGCACGACCGCGATTCCATGATATTTAGTGATGGCGCTGGAGCTGTAATAGTCGAGGCTTCCGATGCTGAGGGGGGAATTCTTTCACATAAGACGCAGACACATGCGCTTCAGCATTCGATGCTCATAAAGATGGAACCATCGAATAGCCCGTCAGTACGTTCAGGCTCCGACAGATATCTTGCAATGACCGGTAGAAAGGTTTATGAATTTGCGCTCAATTATGTGCCACTTGTAATTAAGATTGCGCTTGAGAAGTCAAATGTAGATTTGATAGACGTCAAAAAGATCCTTATACATCAGGCAAATGAAAAAATGGATCACGCTATTGCCGATAGGCTTTTTAAACTCTACAATTTACCCTCAACGCTTGATAAGGTGATGCCGATGACGGTGGGGTTTCTTGGAAACAGTTCCGTTGCAACCGTGCCCACGCTGTTAGATCTCATATTAAAAGGCAAACTTGAGGGCCATTCGATTACTCATGGTGACAAGATTGTTTTTGCATCTGTTGGTGCGGGGATGAATATCAACGCAGTCGTCTATCAATGCTAGTGATCTGAATGGATGCTAAGCAATTCAGATACTCAACAATCACCACCTGGCTGAAATTATCGCTTGCGATTTCAGCGAAAATCGCTTTTGAGTTTCTATGGTGTCCCTTTGCTGTTCGTTTGAAAAGTGCTTTGCTCTGACAAGGACTTGCAGGGTGGGCACCGCGGTAGAAATATGCGTGCGTGCGAGGTGAGTGTTTGTGTTTCATGGCTGCGCTTTTCGTGAGTGGTCTGTGGACTGTGGTCCGTGGACTGTGGACCGTATGTGACACTTCAAGGACGAAAACAAGAGCAGTGGCATCGTCTGTGTTTGTTAGGATTTATTTTTATCGCAGGTAAACCACTGGTTATTTCTGATTACGTCCAAGGAGCTTCGCGTTGATGGCCACCACGATGGTGCTAAGACTCATCAGCACGGCGCCCAATGCGGGGCTTAGCATGATCCCATAGTTGTACAAAACGCCGGCGGCCAG